>JAQXUJ010000035.1 GCA_029219925.1 Clostridiales bacterium
GTACGGCATGGTGCTGGGAGCCGAAAAGTCCTGGTCGGTGCATACAGAAATTAATGACGACTATGACAGATGTGTAGATTTTCTGCTTTATAAAAAGGAAGGCGCGACGGAATTTCTAAAGCGGCTGTCCGGTTATCATGATCTTCTCAACTTTAACAGCATGGCGGAATATTATTACGGAGTATTGCAGGAGGAGCGTCTTCGTGAGATTATGCCGGAGGAAAATCTCCGCAAGGTAATGAAAGGCTGCGGACAGTTGGCGAAGGAGCTTTCGGAAAAGCCATGGGAGCGGGATGAATACCGAGAGGAAATGCTCCTTGCGGCACAGGGACTCGAGCTTATGGCAGAGCTTATTGCAAATGCTCTTGACATCCCTGCCGAAAGACATATCGACACCGAAAAATGGCTGTCGGGATATGCGGCTAAATGGCACGAAAAAAACAAGGAAAGTGAGCTTTGTGAAATAGAAAAGCTGTTCCGCGGTATGGACAAAATATACAATTAATTCCTTGATAAACTGTATTAAATGATATTGACTTTGCGTTAATAAAATGGTAAAGTAATAGTATAAGTTTAGACAAGGAGTGACAAAATGCACCCGTTTCTGACAGGTGCATTTTTGTGGAAAAAAATGAAAAGAAAAAAATTCGGAGACCGTCGTGACGCTGCGCTTGTTCGGGATTTGGACGCAATGCATTTTATAATGCCCGTTATTTACCCAAACCGCAGCGACAACGAGGCGTTTATTTCGGAGCGTATTGACCTGACCGCCGTTAATGATTATCTGGCAGAAAAAAACAAAGAAAATCCCGAATACAAATACAATTTATTCCAGATAATTGTTACTGCCGTTTTGAAAACAGTCACATTAAGACCGAAAATGAACCGTTTTATCGCCAATAAAAACCTATACCAGCGAAATGAGGTTTCGGCAGCATTTGTGGTAAAAAAGCAGTTCAGCGATTCCAGTGAGGAGGGACTTGCATTTATTCATTCACGCCCTGAGTATAATCTTGACAGCATACATAATGAAATTTACCGGAAGGTTTCCAAATGCAGACGGGACGAGAAAAATTCAACCGATAAGGTGATGGATTTATTCAATAAGCTGCCGAGGTTTATTGCGAAAGCGGCTATTGAACTGATGTGCATGCTGGACCGTCACGGAAAGGTGCCGCAGTCCTTTATTGCCAGCGACCCGTTCTACTCTTCGGTGGTGCTGTCGAATTTGGGTTCAATCAAGCTGCGTTCGGGCTATCATCATCTGACAAACTGGGGAACCACCTCAGTATTTGTGGTAATCGGCGAAAAGAAGCTTCGCCCGTATTATAATGCTGACGGCAGTTTTACCATGCGTGACAGCGTGGATTTGGGATTGACTGTGGACGAACGCATTGCGGACGGATATTATTTTTCAAAAACGATACGTCTTCTTAAAAAGCTTTTGGAAAATCCGCAGCTTTTGGAGGATCGCCTTGATAAGGAGGTAGAATATTAATGGAGATTACTGCAAAAACGCCGTGGGCGCCGTATTTAGGTGATGTGCCGCTGCACCTTGAATATTTTGACGGAACTATGTTTGAAATGATTAATAATATTGCCGAAAAATATCCTGCAAGCATTGCCTTTGACTTCATGGGCAGACCAACAACCTACGGGAGGCTGTGTGCTGAGGTCAGAAAATGCGCCATGGCTCTTAAAGCAATCGGAATACGGGAGGGCGATAGGGTTACGATTGCCATGCCTAATTGTCCGCAGGCAATTTATATGTTCTATGCGGTCAATCTTGTGGGCGCTGTTGCCAATATGATACATCCGCTGTCAGCGGAAAAGGAAATTGAATTTTACCTGAACGAATCCCAAAGCGTTACGGCAATCACTCTTGACCAGTTTTACGGCAAGTTTGAAAACATAAGAAAAAACACCCGGATAACAAGCATAATTATAGCAAGCATCCGCGATGAGCTGTCCAAACCTATCAAGGCGGGATATATGCTGACGGAGGGCAGAAAGATACAAAAAATTCCTTCCGATGCGCCTATTATACGCTGGAAGGAATTTATGCGAATGAGCAGATTCTGCTTTTATAATTATGAGGTAAAACGGAAGGCGGACGACCCGGCGGTAATCCTGTATTCGGGCGGCACAACAGGCACGACCAAGGGCATTGTGCTGACCAACAGAAACTTCAATGCCCTGTCGCAGCAGATTATTGCGGCAAATCCTATGTTTCGTCCCGGTGACAAAATGCTTGCGGCAATGCCGCTGTTTCACGGCTTCGGACTGGGAGTTTGTATTCATACGATGCTTTCGCAGGGTGGAAGATGTATTCTTGTGCCGCGGTTTACGGCGAAAAGCTATGCAAAGCTTATAACAAAGTATAAATGTAATTTTATTGCCGGCGTTCCTACTCTTTATGAAGCGCTTCTGCGGCTGCCGTCAATGGAGAAGGCGGATTTAAGCTGTCTGAAGGGGGTATTTTCGGGCGGAGATTCCCTGTCGGTGGAGCTTAAAAGGAAGCTGGATGCATTTTTGTACGACCATAAAAGCGTTATTCAGGTTCGCGAGGGCTACGGCACAACCGAAACGGTTACCGCATGCTGTCTTACTCCGCCTCATATGTTCAAGAAGGGAAGTATCGGACTGCCCTTCCCCGACACATACATCAAGATTGTAAAGCCCGATACGGATGAGGAGCTGCCATATGGTGAGGAAGGTGAAATCCTTCTTGCCGGGCCGACGGTTATGAAAGAGTATATGAATAATCCGGAAGAAACTGCGAAAACGCTTACTGCCCACGCCGACGGTCTTACTTGGGTGCATACCGGAGATTTAGGCACCATGGATAACGAAGGATTCATATACTTCCACGGCAGAGCAAAGAGAATGATAATTTCGTCGGGCTACAATGTATATCCCAGACAGATTGAAAATGTT
>JAQXUJ010000036.1 GCA_029219925.1 Clostridiales bacterium
CCGTATCAATCGGAATCAGAAGCTTAACGCCCTTTTCCTCCGCCTTTGCCATCATATCCTTTGCATAGTCAAGGTAATCAAGCTCAAGCAATGAGTCGCCGACCTCTTCGCCCAGCGCCTTCATGAAGGTATATGCCATACCGCCGCCGATGATAAGGGTATCAACCTTGTCCAACAGATTGTTGATAACCGAAATTTTTGAAGAAACCTTTGAACCGCCCAGGATAGCAACCAGCGGTCTTACGGGATTGTTTACCGCATTGCCGAGGAATTCGATTTCCTTCTGGATAAGGTAACCGCATACGGAAACGGGAACATACTTTGTAACGCCTACGTTTGAGCAGTGTGCGCGGTGCGCCGTACCGAATGCGTCGTTCACAAATACGTCTGCAAGGGAAGCAAGCTCCTGAGAGAAGGTATCGACATTTTTTGTTTCCTCCGCTCTGTATCTGGTATTTTCCAGAAGAACGATGTCGCCGTCCTTCATTTCCGCAACTGCTTTTTTGGCATTTTCGCCTACCACAATGTCATCAGCGGCAAAGATAACGTCCTTGCCGAGCTTTTCCGAAAGAGCCTTTGCAACGGGTGCAAGGGAAAGCTCCGGCTTGGGTTCGCCCTTGGGCTTGCCCATATGGGAGCAAAGGATAACCTTCGCGCCGTGGTCTGTAAGATACTTGATGG
Organism: Clostridiales bacterium; assembly: GCA_029219925.1. GTDB lineage: Bacteria > Bacillota > Clostridia > UBA1381 > UBA1381 > UBA1738. The sequence goes on from JAQXUJ010000036.1 coordinate 682, forward strand.
TAGGCAGCGCGCCTACGATTCTTGTATCGTCGGTGATGTTTCTGTTTTCGTCACGGGGAACGGTGAAGTCGCATCTTACGAGGACTCTTTTACCCTTTACTTCAATATCTTCTACGCTTTTTTTGTTTAACATATCGGACACCTCTCAAAATTATAATATTTCGGGCTCAAAACCCACTTGCATATATTGTACCTCAAACTCGACATTTTTTCAAGACTATTAACATAATTTTTACAAAAATTGTTAAAAAAATATCTTACTGAGGCGGCAGGCACAGAAAATTCCGACCAAATCGCCGAAAATTGCGGCAATGAGCACCTTTTTTGTATATTTTACCTTTGTTCGTCTAAAATATACCATAACGGTGTAAAAGGTGGTTTCGGTGGAGGCGCACAGAATACAGGCGGTGCGCGCAATTTGGCTGTCCGCACCGTAGGTTTTCACGGTATCGGTCAGAAGTCCGATTGCGCCGCTGCCGGAAAGCGGACGTATGAGTACCAGCGGGAGGAGTTCGGAGGGAACCTGCAGAAAATCGGTGATCGGCGACAGAAGGCGTGCCAGAGAATCGAGGGCGCCGGATTGCCGGAGCATGGCGGCGGCGGAAAGAACCGCAATCAGAGCGGGAAGAATGGATATAACCGTTTTCATCCCTTCCTCGGCGCCGATTATAAATGACTGATATGCCGGAGTGCCGTTTTTTGCAGCGGAAATAAGAATCAGAATAATTAAAACAGGGATAACATAAATCACTTTTTTAGGCTCCTTTTATAAATTATCTCCTCGGCAATGAGAGCGGCGCAGAGTGATAAAACCGAGCTTATCCATACGCAGGGAACAATGCCGTAGGGGTCTTTTGCACCGCAGGCGGCAAGAATACCGATAACGGTGGTGGGCAGAATTTGCAGACTGGCGGTATTCATGACGGCAAACCGACACATTTCATGCCCGGGCTCGCTTTTTCCGCCGTTCAGTTCGTCCAGCTCACACATGGCGGCAACGCCGGCGGGGGTTGCCGCATTTCCCATGCCGAGAAGGTTTGCAATTATATTCATCGTAATATTGCCGCGGTCCCTGACCTTGGGAAAAAGCCTCGCGATAAGCGGCGACAGCAGCTTTTCGCATATCCTCGACGCGCCGCACTCAGAGGCGATTTTTAAAATCCCCGACCAAAAGCACATAATGCCGGCAAAGGATAACAGCACCGTTATTGCCGATGCCGCTCCGTCAAGGCCTGCCGCAAGAGTTTCGGCAAGCTGTCCGTTGATAAATCCGAAAATAAGAGATATGATAATAATCCCCGACCAAATATAGTTCATGTCCGTAACGCTCCAATCTGTAAAATTTTTTCGTAATTATTGTAATTTCAGGATAAGTGTGCTATAATTACAATAATATAATTATGATGGGAGTATTTTTGTTATGAGCCGTGCCGACGATATATTTATAAAAAACTGTAAGGATATTCTGGAAAACGGAGTGTGGGATACCGACATGGAGGTTCGTCCGCACTGGGATGACGGAGCGCCTGCGCACACCATAAGCAAATTCGGCATGGTGAACAGATATAATCTTCAGGAAGAATTTCCTATAATGACGCTGCGCCGTACCTACTGGAAGTCTGCCCTTGACGAGCTTCTGTGGATTTGGCAGAAAAAATCAAACAATGTGCACGACTTAAAGAGCCATATATGGGATCAGTGGGCGGATGAAACGGGCAGCATCGGCAAGGCGTACGGATACCAGCTGGGAATTAAGCATAAGTATAAGGAGGGCGAGTTTGACCAGGTTGACCGGGTGCTTTACGACCTCAAGCATAACCCCAATTCACGCCGGATTATGACGAATATTTACAATCATGCGGATTTATCCGAAATGCATCTGTACCCCTGTGCATATTCCATGACCTTCAGTGTGAAAAACGGCAGGCTTAACGGAATTTTAAATCAGCGTAGCAACGATTTTCTGACGGCGAATAACTGGAACGTGGTGCAGTATTCACTGCTGATTTATATCTTTGCGGCGGTATCGGGCTTAGAGCCGGGCGAGCTGGTTCACGTGATTGCAGACGCTCATATTTATGACAGGCATGTACCGATTATAAAGGAGTTAATCGAGCGTCCGGCATATGAGGCGCCTAAGCTTATAATGGAGGATGTTACGGATTTTTATAAGATTACCGCCGATAATTTCAGGGTAGAAAACTATAAATTCAACGAATTTACGGCTAAAATTCCCGTAGCGGTTTAAGGAGATGATTGAATGAATCTGATTGCGGCTGTTTCGGAGGACTGGGGAATCGGAAGGGATAACCGTCTTTTGTTCGATATTCCGTCCGATATGAAATTCTTTCGTGAAAAAACAAAGGGAAAGACGGTAATTCTCGGACGGAAAAACCTTGAGAGCTTTCCCGGCGGCAGACCTTTAAAAAACAGGGTAAATATTGTCCTTACACGGGATAAAAATTTTCGGTGCGACGGAGCGGTTGTATGCGGCGGAATCGACGAGCTGTTCGGGATGGGGTATGACCTGTCCGACGCCTTCGTAATAGGCGGCGAGGCGGTTTACAGACAGCTTTTAAGGTACTGCGACAGGTGCTATATCACGAAGGTTGCGGAAAAAGTACCCTGCGACCGATATATGGTTAATCTTGATGAGCTTAACGAGTGGCGCATGACAGAACAATCGGATGAACAGGAGGATAACGGACATAAAATTCGGTTCTGCACATACGAGAGGGTAAGGTAGAACTGTGCCGCATAATTTGTTATGAAGTCAGCGCAGGACAATCGCCTGTGGGCGGCGCTGCGGAACGGAGGTTAATATGAATTTACATAGAATCGCCGATATAACGGTTGATATGGGATATAAATATGACCGTTTGAGACGGCAGGCGGAGGCGTACCGTATCAGCGAGGATATTCGTCCCGACATGACGATATATCTTTCCGATGCGTTTCTTGATGAGAAGCAGAAGGAAAATCCGCATTTATCGGTTGAGGACTGCGAGTATATTTTTACAAGCAGTGTTTATTATACGGGTCTTCTGCATTTCGGAGGGTTTATGCTGCATTCGTCGGCGGTGCTGACCGACGGGAGAGCGTATCTGTTTTCCGCATCCAGCGGAGTGGGAAAATCGACCCACACACGGCTGTGGCAGAAGCTTCTCGGCAGCGACAGGGCAAAGATTCTTAACGATGATAAGCCGGCAATCCGGATTTCGGAGGATGGCGGAATATATGCCTGCGGCACGCCCTGGAGCGGAGATTCCGACCTAAATATTAATATAAAAGCGCCGATTGCGGGAATATGCTTTCTGGAACAGGGCGAGAAGAATAAAATTGCGAGAGTAAACGGAGGAAGCGTAATATCGCAGATGCTTAATCAGACAATCCGTCCGTATGAAGAAGCCGGTATGGATTTGCTTCTGAAACACATTGATAAGGTGCTGAATAAAGTCCCCATGTACAAAATGCGCTGCAACATGTCGGAGGAAGCGGCGGTTATGTCATACAGGGAAATGTCAAAGATAAAGTAAAGGAAGTGAGCGGTATGCCGACAGCGGTGATTACGGGCGCAAGCTCGGGCATAGGAAGAGATATTGCGATAGAGCTGTCCCGGAGAGGATACGACTTGATTTTGGCGGCGCGGAGAACCGACAGGCTGCGGGAGCTGTCCGCAATACTGAAAACCCATGCCGAAATAATAGGGATTGATTTGTCAAACGAGGTCAACTGCTATTCCTTCTATGATAAATGCAAAAATGCGGATGCGGAAATTCTTATAAATAACGCCGGTTTCGGCAGCTTCGGCGAATTTTGCGGCGGAGATTTGGAAAGAGATTTGCAGATGATTGATTTGAATGTAAGGGCAGTGCATATTCTCACTAAGCTGTTTTTGGAGGACTTCACCGCTAAAAACCGCGGAAGAATACTTAATGTAGCGTCTGCGGCGGGATTTTTGCCGTCGGGACCGTTTATGGGTACATACTATGCCACAAAGGCGTATGTTCTGAGCCTGACACGGAGCATTGCCAAGGAGCTGAAGGAGAAAAACAGCACGGTGACCGTATCGGCGCTGTGTCCGGGACCGGTCAAAACCGAGTTTAACGATGTGGCGGGAGTCCGCTTTGCCTCATCCGGAATGGAGAGCGCCGCCGTTGCGGAGCTGGCTGTGGACAGGCTGATGAAGGGAAAAACGGTTATTGTTCCGGGAACTATGATAAAGCTGGGAAAATTCCTTTCAAAAATACTGCCGGACGGCGTGCTTTCGGAGTTTGCGTATAAATTTCAAAGGTCAAAGGCGGACGGGAAATAATTACTGATAATTGTGGCGTTTATGAAAGGAGTCGGCATCGGTAAATGGTACGAATCGGAAACAGCTGGGACGGACTGCTTGAGGAGGAATTTTCAAAGGATTATTATAAGGAATTGCAGTCCTTTTTAAAAGACGAATATGAAAATCATGTAATCCACCCCGATAAAAACGATATTTTCAATGCGCTTAAGTGGACCTCCTATGAGGACACAAGAGCAGTAATTTTCGGTCAGGACCCGTATCACGGCGAAAGACAGGCTCACGGACTGGCTTTTTCGGTACAGAAAGGGGTGGAAATTCCGCCGTCGCTGAAAAATATATATAAGGAGCTGGCGGACGAGCTGGGACTTTATATCCCAAATAACGGCTGTCTGGAGAAATGGGCGCGTCAGGGCGTGCTGCTCTTGAATTCCTCCCTTACCGTCCGCGACGGCGAGGCGAATTCCCATAAGGGCAAAGGCTGGGAGATTTTCACCGACAGGATTGTGGAGCTTCTGAACCAACGGAGGGAAACGGTGATTTTTCTGCTGTGGGGAAATGACGCAAAACGAAAAGAGGAGCTTATAACAAATCCGCAGCATATTATTTTGTCTGCGGCGCATCCCAGCCCACTGTCGGCAAGCAGAGGTTTTTTCGGCTGCGGACATTTCAAAAAGGTAAACAATATCCTTGCCGCCATGAACAGACCCGCTATTGACTGGCAGATTGAAAATATATAGAGAGGGAATAAGCAATGAAAAAACTTCTTATAATAGATTCCAACAGCTTAATAAACCGCGCATTTTACGGCGTGAAATATCTGTCCTCTCATGACGGAACGCCCACAAATGCTGTTTACGGTTTTATGATGACACTAATGAAGCTGCTGGACGACAATAAGCCTGACTATGTATGTGCGGCGTTTGACCTGAAGGCGCCGACCTTCCGGCATAAAATGTACGCGGACTATAAAGCACAGCGCAAGCCCATGCCGGACGGACTGAAGGTACAGATGCCGATTGCAAAGGAAATACTTGCCGAAATGGGCGTGAATATTCTGGAAAAGGAAGGCTTTGAGGCGGACGATATTATCGGAACCGTTTCACGTATCTGTGAGGAAAACGGCGTGGAATGTCTGATTGCCACCGGCGATAAGGACGATTTGCAGCTGGCGTCCACAACCACAAAGGTACTTCTGACTGTAACCAAACAGGGCGTTACCGAAACAGACAGCTGTGATGACAAAGCGGTTTTCGAGAGATACGGCGTAACGCCGTCCGAATTTATTGACGTAAAGGCACTTATGGGCGACGCCTCGGATAATATTCCGGGAGTTAAGGGCATCGGCGAAAAAACTGCTCTGTCACTCATTTCCAAGGCGAAAAGCATTGAAAAGCTGTATGAAAATTCGGATTCATGGGGCATTTCTCCGGCAAACCTGAAGAAGCTGGAGGAGGGCAGAGATGCGGCATTTATGTCAAAAACCCTCGCTACAATCGACAGGAATGTTCCCATAGAGTTTTCATTCGATGACAATATTCTCGGTGATTACACAAAAAATACAGGTCTTTACGATATACTGAAGAAGCTTGATTTGAACAAGGTCATAGCCCGAATGGGCGTGGAAAAGCAGGAAAACAAGCAGACTGCGGACTTTTTAAAGGACGCGGTGACCGAAAGAATTGAAACGGAGGCGGAATTTGACGCTTTTGCCGAAAAAATCCGCCGGAAGGGCGAAACGGCGTGTCTGTTTTGGTTTGACGGCAGCCGCCTTTCCGCCGCAGCGTTTGCGGTGGACAATTATGCGGCATATATAACGGTTAACGACGCAATTTTTACAAAAATGCAGACTATTCTGACCGATAACAACATAAAAAAATATTGTGTTGACATTAAAGATGCACTTGTAAAGACCGAAATTGAGGGAATTGTCTATGATGCCGCAATTGCGGCGTATCTTTTAAATCCGGCGCGGACGGGGTTTTCAATCAATGATTTGGCATATGAATATCTGGGGTTCGTGTTCGGGGAAGAAAAACAGGTGTCGCTTTTTGACGACGGCGGCGCAGAAGAGGCGAAAAAGGCGCTTGCCGTAATGCCAATTGTTGAAATTACCCGTGAGGGACTTAAGAAAAACGGGCAGGAACAGCTTTATTATGATGTGGAGCTGCCTCTTGTAAATGTCCTTGCCGATATGCAGAAGCAGGGGATTTTAATTGACAAGGAACAGCTGGAGGCATTTTCAAAGGAGCTGTCGGAGCGGATTAACGAATTGGTTAAGGATATTTATGCCCTTGCGGGTGAGGAATTTAACGTAAATTCGCCGAAACAGCTGGGTGTTATCCTGTTTGAAAAGCTGGGCTTGAAGCCGGTCAAGAAGACCAAAAGTGCATATTCCACCAATGTGGAGGTTCTGGAAAAGCTGCGTGATAAGCACCCGATTATTGAGAAAATCCTGGAATACCGCCAGCTTGCCAAGCTGAAAAGTACCTACTGCGACGGACTGATGGCGGTTATTAATTCCGAAACGGGACGTATTCACTCGGTATTTAATCAGACGGTTACGGTAACGGGACGCATAAGCTCTACCGAGCCCAACATGCAGAATATCCCCACCAGGACCGAGCTGGGCAGTCACATAAGGCGCATGTTTGTGGCGAAAGAGGGATGTGTTCTGGCGGACGCAGACTATTCCCAGATTGAACTGAGGGTTCTTGCTCATATTGCAGACGATAAAACCATGATAGAAGCATTTAAAAATAATGAGGACATTCACCGTGTTACAGCATCCCAGGTTTTGGGCATAGCGCTGGAGGAGGTCACAAAGGAGCAGCGCAGCAGTGCAAAAGCAGTTAATTTCGGCATTGTTTACGGCATAGGAGAATATTCCCTGTCCCGGGATTTGAAAATTCCGGTAAAGCAGGCGAAGGAATATATTGAAAATTACCTGGATAAATACAGCGGCGTTAAGAAATATATGGAAGATATAAAGAAGTTTGCCCGGGAAAACGGCTATGTCAAGACCTTGATGAACCGTATACGCTATATTCCGGAAATTTCCTCATCCAACTTCAACATACGTTCCTTCGGTGAACGTGTGGCACTCAACACACCGGTGCAGGGCTCTGCGGCGGACATCATCAAGCTGGCGATGGTACGCATTTACCGCCGTTTGAAGGAAGGTGGATTTAAGTCCAAGCTGATTTTGCAGGTGCACGACGAGCTTATTATCGAAACATATATCGAAGAGAAGGCAGAGGTTGAAAAGATATTGAAGGAGGAGATGGAAGATGCGGCTTCGCTGTCCGTCCCTCTTGCGGTGGATATGTCGGAGGGGAAAAGCTGGTATGATGCGAAATAAAAAGATTGTGGGAATTACCGGCGGTTCGGGCTGCGGAAAAAGCTATCTGAGCGATATTTTGAGAAGCCGCGGAATCCCGGTTATCGATGCAGATAAAACCGCCCATGAAATTATGGAGAAGGACACGCCGTGCACAAGGGAGCTTATTGCCTTCTTTGGCGGCGAAATTGAAGAAAACGGCGCCATAAACAGAAAAAAACTGGGGGAAATTGTCTTTTCCGACCCTGAAAAGCTGAAAAAACTGAATGAAATCTCGCATAAATATATACTTGCGGGCATAAATGATAAGATTGAGCGTGAAAAATCCGATATTGTGTGTGTGGACGGCGCAGCGCTTATTGAAAGCGGTATGCCGTGTGATCTTATGATAGGTGTGCTGGCGGATTACGAAACCCGGAAGCGCCGGATTATGGCACGGGACTCACTGTCTGAAGAGGAGGCGCAAAGAAGGCTGAATGCTCAGCCCGGAGACGGTTTTTATGAGGGGAACTGTGATTTTACGGTGCGCAACGACGGTCAGGAACCGGATATTGACGAAATAATGAAAAGGATTAGTGAATGAAAATAATAAAGAGAGCGCTGCTTTTTGCGGCAGCCTGCACGGTGCTGTTTTTTGCGGTGCGGTGGGGATACGGAGAACTGCTGGACAGATTTTTGCCGCTTAAATATGAGGACAGTGTTGTAAAATATTCAGAGGAGAACGGACTTGACAGCTATTTTGTAATGGCGGTCATACGTGCGGAGAGCGGCTTTGACCATGAGGCACATTCCGGACTGGCGCGGGGGCTCATGCAGATTACCGACGATACCGCTAAGTGGATTGCGGTTCAGCTGGGCTTGGAATACCACGAGGATATGGTGGAGGATCCCGCAACAAACATAAAAATGGGATGCTTTTATCTTGCGTATCTGATGGATATATACGAAAACAGGGAAACGGCGCTGGCGGCATACAACGCCGGAATGGGGAATGTTAATTCATGGCTGAAGGATCCAAGGTATTCCGACGACGGAAAGAGTCTGTATGAAATTCCTTACGGAGAAACAAAAAGATATGTGGAAAGAGTTAACAAATTTGAGAGATTATATAAAAAAATATATTGACATAGGAATAGGTGAAATTATATAATTAATGTGTGAAGGGAGGAATATAATGAAAAAACTGATAACTGTGGGCAGACAGTACGGAAGCGGCGGAGGAGAAGTAGGAAAAAAGCTTGCAGAGGCGCTGAACATACCTTTTTACGACAGTGAGCTTGTTGAAATGGCGGCGAAAGAAAGCGACATGCACCCCGATGTAGTAAAGCAGGCGGATGAAAAGGCTACGGACAGTCTTTTGTATTCGCTTATAACGGGCGGCGGACTGCGGGGCGTAAGCGACGCAATGCAGTATGATATGCCGATAAACGACAAGGTTTTTATAAAGCAGTCCAAGGTCATAAAAGAGTTGGCGGCAAAGGGTTCGGGAGTATTTGTGGGACGCTGTGCCGACTATGTTCTGGATGGATGCGAGGGGCTTTTGCGCGTGTTTATTTATGCGGATATAGAAACCAGAATTGCGCGTGTTGCGGAGTATGAGAATCTGACGCCGCAGAAGGCGAAGGACGTGATTGTAAAAACCGAGCGCCGCAGAAAGACATATTACAATTATTATACCGACCGCACATGGGGCAGTATTTCCGGCTACGATTTGTGCATAAATACGACGAACATAGGCATAGACGGCGCAGTGGAACTGATTAAATGCTATGTGGAAAAGAAAGGTTAAATGATGGCTGAATTTATAAAAGCAATATTTTTGGGAATAGTCGAGGGAATAACCGAGTGGCTGCCGATAAGCTCCACAGGTCATATGATTTTGGTTAACGAATTTATTGATAATACCGGATTTACGGATACCGACCTGTTTTTGTACGTAATTCAGCTGGGCGCGATATTAGCGGTGGTAACGCTGTACTTCCAAAAGCTGAATCCGTTTTCGTCGAAAAAAACGGCGGAACAGAAACGTGGAACATGGGAGATGTGGTTCAAGGTTATAGCGGCGTGTGTGCCGGCGGCGGTAATTGGGCTTTTGTTCAACGACTACATGGACAGAATTGAAAACTGGCAGGTAGTGTCGGCGATGCTGATATTGTACGGGATAGGGTTTATTGTTGTGGAGAGCCTAAAGCGGAAGGCAAAGATAACCGATATAAGCCAACTCTCCTATAAAACGGCGCTGACGATAGGACTTTTTCAAGTGCTTTCCATAGTGCCGGGCACATCCCGTTCGGGCGCGACGATACTGGGTGCGATAATGCTCGGCTGTTCAAGGGAAACGGCGGCGGAATTTTCCTTTTTCCTTGCAATACCGGTCATGTTCGGCGTAAGCCTGTTAAAGCTGGTTACCTATAACGGTGTATTGACGGGTCATGATGCGGCGGTACTTGTGGTTGCTATGGCAGTAGCGTATGTGGTATCCATGCTGGCGATAAAATTCCTGATGGATTTCGTGAAAAAACATGATTTCAAGCCGTTCGGCTGGTACAGAATGGTGCTTGGGCTTGCGGTAATTCTTTGGTTTTCGATTATAAAATGACAAAAAAGCTTCCATAATATTCTTAAGGAGGAATAAATTTATGGAAGTTTTTTTATTGTTTATGCTGTATTCATTTTTCGGATGCGTTTTGGAGGAGGGGTATCATTTTCTGCTGAACGGGAGATACATGTCAAAAAGAATGCTCTTAAACTTGCCACTTTGTCCGGTTTACGGAATAGCCGCCCTTGTGCTGGCGGCAGTCAACCGGACGGCAAATCCGATTCTGCTGTTTTTTAACGGATTTTTTGCGATAAGTGCGGTGGAATTAGCGTATTACTTGATTTCGCAGCGTATTTACGGAATAAAATGGTGGGACTATTCGGAGTTGAAACTAAATTTCATGGGCGGGATAAGCCTGTTTTATTCGGTCATGTGGGGAGTGCTGAATATCCTGTTTGGGCTGTGGATACATCCGTTTTTTTGGGGGTGGATAAAGGACCTGCCGAGGGAGGCAGGGTTGGTGACAGGTCTGTTTGCGGCGGTTTATTTTTTGGCGGATTTGCGAGACACCCATGAGGAGCTGATGAAATATAAAAGAGGTGAAAAAAATCTTATAGACAAGCGGTTTTTGTATATAAAACCTAATAATTAACAAACTGTTCAAAAATTTTTGTTGCAATTTTGTTCAAAAGGTGGTATAGTAGTGTAGTAATGTTTTTTCAATAATAATGAAGGGAGAACATCTTATGAGCGAAAGGCAAGCAAAACTTAAGAGAAAAACACAGGAAAAGGAAGAGATAAAGAAGCCAAAGAACGGGAAAAAGATTGCGATAGATATAGCGGTAGTTCTGGTAGTTGCGGCGGTAGCGGGAGTAGGCGGCTATGCGTCGTGGCAGACGATAAAGGCAAACCGTCCGACAGAAACGGCGTCGGCGGATACGGGCGAAACCCAAACCCAGACGGTTGCAACGGTGGCGGAATCGAAGGGCACGACTGCGGAGGAGCTGCTGGCAAAATGCGGTCTTGAGGACAGCGGACTGACGGCGGAGAGTACTGCGCAGGAGCTTTATGCGGCGTTCACGGTGGACGGCTATGCGAAGTTTGAGGACAAGACTTCGGAGGAGCTGAAAAAGGAGTACGGACTTGAGGACGTAAAGGATGACGAGCTGTGGTCTGAGGCGTCATTGAAGATGAAGATGTCGAAGGTTGCGGAGATAGAAGGGAAAACCTTTGAAGAATTTGCGAAGGAAAACAGTCTTCCGGCAGAAATAACGGCGGACACAACCTATTCCGAGGCGATGGAGATAATGCAGAATGCTGCAAATACGGATGAAACAAAAGAAGGAGAATAAAAATGGACGAGAATAAGAACTATGAAAATGAAGAAATAGAAGAAACTGCCGAGGAAACGGCGGACGAGGCGGTTGAACAAGCTGCTGAGGACGTATATGAATCAGGTGACGATGTGCTTG
>JAQXUJ010000037.1 GCA_029219925.1 Clostridiales bacterium
GTCGGGTGCAGGCGGTCAGCATATCAATAAAACCGATTCTGCGGTGAGAATTACGCATATCCCTACGGGAATTGTGACATCGTGTCAGACTCAGCGTTCACAGCATCAGAATAAGGACTACGCTATGAAGATGCTGAAGGCAAAGCTGGCGGAAATTGCTGAACAGCAGCAAAAGGAAAAGATTGAGGATATTAAGGGTGTGCAGAAGGAAATTGCATGGGGAAGTCAAATCCGGTCATACGTTTTTCACCCGTATAACCTTGTTAAGGACCACAGAACGGGTTACGAAATGGGAAATATCGGTGCGGTCATGGACGGTGAGCTGGATGGATTTGTAAATGCGTATTTGAAGGCGGCGAGCCTTGGACAGCTGGAAAATAAATAATATTGGGGTACGGATATGCTTTACGGTTGGTGATGGAACGTAAATTGTAAGCTGTCCGTACCCATTTTTGTTGTGCTATGCCGGTGCTGTTTGATGTAAGCACCGTACTAAATTTATTTTATCTTTGCAAGTTTTAAATATTTTTCCTTCGTGGCAAGACCGCCTCGGATATGTCGCTCAGCCTTGTTTTTGTCCAGAACAAAATGTACCTCCCTTGCCAGAGCGGGATTCAGATCCGATAACCGTTCGGTTATATCTTTGTGTACGGTCGATTTAGAAATATTATATTTTTTTGCCGCTTTTCGTACAGTCGATTCATTTTCAAGAATGTAGTATGCGAGCTCAAGGACTCGCTCTTCGATATAATCCTTCATTTTTTGCCCCCCAAATTATACTATTGGTACAATATATGAATAAGCGGCAATGGTTATGACAGTCTTATATTCCATCGGTTCATGCGATGCCACATATGCTTAAATTTTGTGTAATCTCAACAAGCAGCTTTCCGTAAATGAAACTGAGATTAAGGGGAGGATACAGAACGGTTTTAGTCTGTACGCCAGGGATTGTGTCCTCATCTCACCGAGATATTTAATTCAATTTGAATTTTTGTATGAAATAAGGAAATCCGTAAATGCGCAGAGCGTTTGAAATTGACGTTCAGTCAGTCTTTTTACTTTAAAAAGAAATTTATTATATTTTTCGTCCGAGTCGCCGATACCTAAAAGCTCATCGGCGGATACATTTAATGTGTTTGCGATTTTGATAAGAATATCATAGCTTGGTTCTCTTAGCGTATTTTCATAGTTCCTGTATGTGGTTACCGGTATACTCAGCATGTCCGCCAATTCCTTTTGAGAATAACCTCTGCTCTCTCGCAAATTTCGTAAATTATTATGAAACATCTTTAACACCTCTTTTGAAAGCATAATCAACATTATTATACAATAAAAACAAATATATTTTATGCAAACATCACAAAATGAATTTACTATAATAAAAAATAATTCAAAATGTGTTGACTTATGTCAGCTGTTGTGCTATACTTAGGCTGTTTCAAATTCAAAGAGATGGAGGAAATAGGAATGAAATCAAAAAAAATTACGGCGCTGTGCTGTGCGATTACTGCTCTGACGTGTGCCTCAGCATCAGCCCAATGGCAGTTTGCGGGTTATGACACAACCAATCCGCCGGAGTACGGCAAAATTTTCAACGAAGTAATCGACGGTAAATACACCAGCAAGCAGAAAATTGAAAAGCTGGAGCCTGAAGCTGCTGAGTGGAAGTTTGAGGGATATGAGCTGCAATACCCTCATGCAGGATATGAGAGATTGTATCTTGAGGGAAACATCCAAAGAGGAATAACAAGAACTACAAGTCAATTCCCGCAGTGGGAAACAAAATTCCGCGATTTTATGTGGGAGGTTTCGGGCGAGCACAGGATTTTTCAGCGTCAGCAGACTAAAATTAACAACAAGTACTGGGAATGGGATTTCGGAGGGAATGCATATGATGAAAGCTTAGTATTCGTTCCGACAACACGCTATGCAACGGTTACTGATAGCTTTGAGGATTACGGTATAGCCAATCTTGATATGGATGGTAATTATGTTTTTGATATTAACGGAAACATATATAATGAAGAAAAATATACGCTGTACAGCGATTTCAACGTAATGCCGCGGGCATTTAACGTTAAGCTTGACGAGGAGGGCAATCCTACAAAGGAAATAGTAGAAGGAGACTTCTTTGATAGTGCAAATTTGAGTGTTCTTGATGAAAACAATCAGTTTGCGGTAACGGATTGGGATATTGCGCAGTATATTGAGCTTATGAAATCAAAGTTTGTGACCGGACCGTCATATTACGGCGAAAATGGTACAAAGGATGTTGCAGCTATGTATTTTGCTAATAAAGACTATGGCTGGAACTGGGATTGGGACACGGTAATCAATACCCGCGAAGCGCAAATTGACTGGACGAAGCCGGTATACGAGATGGCTGAGCCCTACAATTATTACCAATATCTTATTGTAAATGGCCTTGTTATGGACGGACGTAATGATACCCCGAGAATTTACAGATTTACCGGAGGTAAGGCAACGCCTGATGTTGAATGGAAATATGCATTTGTTGAGGCAGATTATCCATACAACATTGTTGAATACAAGTTCATAAGAGGCAATGACGGCAAAATGGTTCAGGCATATGATGAAAATGGTGTTCCGGAACACAGATATCCGTCAGGTGAATTTGGCAACAGCTATTTTAAGGTAACGGATACTGAGGTTCAGTACTGGATCAGAGATACAAAGGGCGACAGAATGGTCGATTCTATCAGCCGAACCGATTCTGATTTTGGAAACTGGTACGAAGGATATATCAATGCGGCAGGCTATGTTACCGAATAAATAATTTCAGATAGCCCAAGAATTTTCTTGGGTTATCTGTTTAATAAGAATAACTGTGGATTGAAAAATAATTTCAGCGTTATGGTTGTCCGGGGGGCATGGAGAAATTTCATATGAAAAGAATATTTTCGTTCTTATTGATAATGATTACTTTATTTGCTGTTGTATTAAAGGCTTCGGCAATGCCTCTTTTTGATAAAAACGGTAAGGTGGTAGTCATCACTTATCACAAAATTAGCGAAATTACGGCAGAATGGGGAGAATACTGCATTTCACCCAAAATCTTTGAAGAGGATATAAAATATCTAAAAAAAGAAGGATATGAGTTTGTAAAAGCATCATGTCTTGCAAAGGTTTCATTAAAAGGAAAAAAGACCGCTGTGATAACTTTTGATGACGGTTATGAAAGCGATTATAAATATGCTGTTCCTATATTAGAAAAATACGGAGCATGCGCAACATTCTTTGTTTTTGGCGGTGGAATTAATGCAAAGGATTATTTGTCGACGGCGGAAATTACCGAAATGTCAAAAAAATCCTGTGTTGAAATAGGCAATCATTCCGATAGGCTGCATACAAAAAAATATTCAACGCTATCTGTAATGTACAGGGATAAAAAATATAAAAATGAGATAATCGGCGATTTTTACAGTAATGCTCAACTCATAAAGCAACTAACAGGATATACTCCTACGGCGCTCTCCTATCCTAACGGAATATATTCAAAAGAAATTGATGAAGCTTTAAAAAACAGCGGATACTGTGTGACGTTTTCAACTGTTGAAACGCGTTTTAGGGCCTTAACTGATAGTCCGGCAGGGAGAAAAAATCGCGGATATGACAGAAAAATAAAAGATATTGTAAATTAAATCTGGTTGCTTGAATTGCGGTGAAAATTTTCGGCGGCCATTGTAAGCTGTTTGAAATAAAACAATAAAAAAGAGGTATGACATGACGAAAATATCCGTTATGTCATACATCTTCTTATTGTGAAACGAAAACCACCAGCTAAGCTGGTGGTTCCAAAGAGGCTTTTGCCGTTGAAGAAAAATACCTCCTATGTTACAATAAAAGCGGTCTAGCCAGCCGCAATAGTAGCAAAAGGAGGTAATATCAATGAAGATTGATACAAAT
>JAQXUJ010000038.1 GCA_029219925.1 Clostridiales bacterium
GGCGAGAAGACTTATGCAGGCGGAATATGTGCATTTGCCGAAAACGCATTTATCATGCAAAATGTTTCACTGTGTCCGCAAATAAACGGCAGCGGCATAAGCGGTGCGGTTGTTGGCACAGCGGAGGTGAGCGAAGTCAGCGATAACTACAGCTGCGACAGAATGAGGATAAATTCGAAGAAAATTACGGAGGAGGAAAACAGCGGAAAATTAAGGTCGCTTGCTTCCCTTAAGGATTTTGGATTTTATTATAAGCCGCTGGCTGACGGAGGTCTTTTGGGCTGGAGCAGTGACCGCTACGGTGGAGATACGTGGTCGTCTATATCACAGGGTTCAGGTTATGCTTTCCCCACTCTTATCGGGGTTGCGGGACAGAATACTTTCGTTATGCCTAAATATGAGGAATGAAAATTAACAATTTCTTAACAGATTATGCATTTAACCGTAACAGTTTTATGATAAACTGGAACGGTAAAAATGCAGAAAGGTGATTTAATGTGAAAAAATTCATTGCGCTTATGACGGCATCAGCGTTGATACTGACGCAGACTGCGTATGCGGCAGAGCTGTCCGACTGGGCAAAGCCGGGATATACGGCGGCAAACAGCGCGGGTCTTGTCCCCATAAGCATGGCTACCAATAAGATGACAGGCAATATCACCAGAGAAGAATTTTGTGAAATTGTCATGAATATGTACAAAATGATGAAGGGCGGGGAGATTGTCCAAGGTGAATTTCCGTTCGTAGATACAGATAATATGTCTGTGAAGGAGGCATACGCCCTGGGAATAATAGACGGTAGGACGGAAACGGAATTTTGTCCGTCTGACTTAATTACCAGGCAGGAGATTGCCAAAATACTTATGCGCACTATAAATGCTGCCGATAAGGAGGCACATTTAACCGCCGAGGATTTGGAAAAGATATGCTCGTTTGAGGACTTCAACGAATCGGACGACTGGGCGGCGGCGGACGTTGCAAAATCCATTAAATATGACATCTTAAACGGTGTTTCAAAAACACAGATTGCTCCTAAAGGCTATGCAACAAGAGAGCAGGCGGTTACAATTATCAGCCGCAGCATAAATGCTTTTGCGGATAATTCGGTATACTATCAGCAGCCGGAGATTACCGGAATTTATAACGGTATGTCGGTGTCGGGAGATTTTAGCGTAGGCTGGGATTATGCACCGGGAGCGATGGACTGCACCGTGCTGGTTAAGGACGATGACTATAACACGGTTCAGACGCATACAACTACGGGTAAAAGTGTTCATATTAATACATCAAAGATGGAATTCAACAGAAAATATACGGTAATTGCAGCGGCACGCGTGACGAATGGAGTAACGGTGTTTTCCGAGCCAGTGGAGATATATTATGGCACCGAGCAGGGAATTTTGAATAATTTTGCATCTCTTACCGATAAGTATAACAGAGTTTTCCCGGGAGGAGTTCCGTTTGAAACCGAGGAAGACGCCGAGTATAATATGACTGAGGTGACAATTCCGGTCTGGAAACTTTCGGACAGCGGTGAGAAATATTCATCTTCCATGAACCTTGTTGTAAACCGAAATCTTGCGGGAGAGGTTATTAATATCTTTAATGAGATATATAATGACGCAGAGCGTTTCCCTATAAAGGATGTGGGAGGCTATTGCTGGCGTCCGACGGCGTCCGGGACAGGAAGTCTGTCACAGCACAGCTTCGGAACTTGTATAGACATTAATTATGATGAAAACTACTATTGCTATGCGTCTACGGGAGAAGCAATTACAGGAAGTTTCTGGAAACCTTATGAAAATCCGTATTCCATTCCAGAGAATGGAAGCGTGGTGAGGGCATTTGCCAAATACGGATGGAAATGGGGAGGAAATGCATGGACGACATATAAAGATTATATGCATTTTACTTATTTGGGTAAATAAAAGAAAAAAGCGGCTGTATCATGTGGAACAGCTGCTTTTTTATGTGAAGAAGGAATAAGCTGTACAATGCAAAAAGAAGGAGTATGACAGGTACGTATAGAAAATAGTTATACAATTTTATTAAAAGAGGTAGAAAAACGGCGAAATATAAAGTAAAAAAAAGATAAACTGATATAAATTAAAATAAACAGCTAAAATAGAGGTTGCGAATAAAGGGGTGATATGGTATTATATATAAGTCGCTGACAATAAGGCGTGAGCGGTGCCGAGAAATCGGGATGTAGCGCAGCTTGGTAGCGCATCTGGTTTGGGACCAGAGGGCCGCAGGTTCGAATCCTGTCATCCCGACCATGAATTAATAAGTATGGGAGTTTAGCTCAGCTGGGAGAGCATCTGCCTTACAAGCAGAGGGTCACAGGTTCGAGCCCTGTAACTC
>JAQXUJ010000039.1 GCA_029219925.1 Clostridiales bacterium
ATAGTTATTAATCAAATATTCCATTATTGGGATAATCTCTTGCCTTCGCGGTTCTACGTCAAGAGTATATACGGCCTTTTCGTTTTCAGTAATAAGAGTTTCAATCTCTGTTATTTTTTGCGTAAGTATTTTGCTTCTCTCTGTAAAAGTTTTGATGTCATATACACCTTGCTCCAATAAATCATACAAGTTATTATTTTGATTTTTTGTGACCGTTAACTGTTTTTTTAACTCTGCTATTGATTTATTAAGAATGGCTATACGTTCTGCTAAATCATTTGACTGCTTGGGTTTTGAAAGCCTATGATCAAAAAGAGTGTTCCGCATGATATCAAGAACCTTTTCTTCTACCTTCCATATCATTGTAGAACGGTTGCATGAAACCGTATTACATATTAATCGAGGTAATGTCTTGCTTGACGTCTGCCGTGTCATTATTTTTCCGCAATTTGCACAGCGGACAAGCCCTGCAAGAGGGTTCATTATTTCGCCTGTAAATGATGGGGGATGTGTATGTTCTTTGCTTATGCGCTGGGCTTCATTGAATAATGCTTCATCAATAATTGCGGGGTGCATACCGTCCACAACAATCCATCTATCCGGAGGATTTAATTCGCTTCTGTGTTTATCTGTAGGAAGTTTTTTCTTTATTTTGTGACGTTTATTGAATACAATTTTGCCGGTATATATAGGGTTAGATAAATAAAACCGTATAGTTGTGCGCGAAAACTGTTCACTTTTTCGCGGTTTCAATCCCATGCTGTTTAATGTGTTGGCAATGGTGCTTGAACCGTAATGCTGGTTAACATACATATCATAAACCATTTTAATTACATCAGCTTCCGGCTCGTATATTTCAAGTGTAGGCTTTTTGTCAATATACGTACGTCTATAGCCATACGGAGGTTCGCCTACATGGCAACCGTCCTCAACCGATTTTACAAGCCCTGTACGCAATCGCTTTGTTATCTTTTTTAATTCCTGCCGAGCAAAGAGCATTTGCATTTCGGTTGAAAATTCGTCAATTTCATCAGATAAATCATATGTTTTGTTGGGCGTTATTATTTTGGTCCCTGTTTCCTTAAAGGCATCAAGGATTATTCCCCTGTCCTTAGTATCAACACGCCCTAAACGATCTATATCAATGCATATAACACCGCTATAGGAGTTTTTTTCTACTTCATTTAATAGACGTATCATTTCGGGACGCACAAAAAGACCGTCACCCGAAACAACCTCACAGTATATTTCCGATACGGTCAGTTTTGCCCTTTTTGCAAAATCAAGAAGAATACGCTTGTGTTTGCCGAGGGTTTCCTCTATTGTTTCATCTTCGGGATCTCCTCTTGATTTTCTTAGATATATTGCATTTGGTAACATTGTAAGTCCTCCATTATTCTATCATATTTTTTGTTTGACAAAATAATGCGTATATGATACAACATTACCGATTATGGTGAATAATGCATTACGCACTATTTACTTTATCCTCGGCTGTTGGTAGCGGTCGGGGATTTTTTTTATTAATGTCTACTAAACAAATAATAATCCGCACTATTGCTGACTTTTGAGGTATATGTGGTATAATAAGTGCAAGAGAAAACGCTGAAAATTCGGCATTTCCCCTTGCACTTATTATACCATAAACATCCCGAAAAGTCGTTAGTTTAGCCAATTTTTATTTATTCAGTAGGCATTATATAACGAAAACGAGGAACCTGCTCGCCATTTACCTCAACAAACTCTTCCCACATTGAAAGCGGACTTACCCAATACTCGCCTTCTCCATATAAGGCTCTATACACAACCATCTTTTCTAAGGTTTCAGAGTGATTGGCTACAGCAACCAATTCATATAACTTCCCTTTATACTGTTCGTAAATTCCTTGTTTAATCATTCACTATCTCCCAAGAACCCTGTCTGTCAGAGCCTATCCTATGGATAACTCCCTTATTCTGAAATTTTTTCACATATTTTGATACGCGTATGTCAAGCTAAAAAACTATTCTAATTTCAGCGGGCTTCTACAACTTGGCTATTCACATGCTTTAGAGTTTTCTTTGCCATGTCCGAAATTTTCACTGTACCAATTCCGAAAATTGTTGTGTGCAGTGTATCATTTACAGGTTTTGTCCAATATTCAGGAATACTTTCAATTCCGTTTGCCATACCTAGTATTGAACCTACCGTTGCGCCGTTGCAGTCAGTGTCAAAGCCTGTTTCCACAGCCATGCAGATTGATTTGCCATAATCTCCGTTTCCGTACAAAAGGGCTGCCGTAACTATCATTGCATTCGGAATAGTATGACACCATCCGTGTCCTGAATATTCATCATATTTTTTGTGTATGCTTTCAAATGCATCTTTTTGAAATACGCCTTTTTTAAACCCTTCCAAAACAGATAGAATCTCTTCATAAAGTCTTGATGTATACGGTATCTGAGCAAGTCCTCCTCTGATTATATCTTCTATATCTGTCGTGGTTGCTGCAACAGCAAGCATTGCTGCCACAAACATTTCACCGTAAATCCCGTTTTTTATGTGAGAAATTGAAGCGTCTCTCCATGCCATCTCTGCGGCCTTTTCAGGGTTTCCGGGATTTATATATCCGAAATAATCTCCTCTTATCTGTGCGCCTATCCATTCACGATACGGATTTTTATATACGGCTGACTGCGGCGGCTCATAGCCTTTTACAAAATTGCAAAATACAACTCTTTCTGCCGTACAATACGCATTCTTGCTCTGATAATCAAGCCAAACACGGGAAACATCATAAGGTGTGAAGTTTCTGCCATATTTATCAATTATAATCTGTGCTAGAACAACATAGTTCGTATCATCGTCCACGGGCATTCCGTCAATTTCATCTGCGTATACTCTGCTTTTAAAAGAATATTTATATTTTTTGCAAATTTCATCGTTCAAATCAGACTTATAAATATATCTGTACATTGGGTAATTATTAGTTTCTTTTAAAAATGGGATGAGTTCGTTTGTCCGTATGCCTTCAACAGTTTTACCAAGCATACATCCACATATTCTACCCATCCATGCGCCGTATATTTTACTTTCTGTACTCTCTGTTTCTGCTTTTGGTATAATTTTATATTCCTTTCTTAAAGCGGTGATTGCGGCAAGCTCGGAGGGTTCTTTATATTTGTATCCTTTAGTCGTTTCTGCATTATTTATAATTTCAAATAATACATCTCCCAGCTTCTTTTTAATTTCATCCTTGGGTAGTTTTGACACGGCAAAAAATAAATCCTTGTATTTTTTGATATCCAGTCCCTCATCAACAGACTGTTCATAATCTATCATAATCCCGGAAGAATAAAATTCCCAGTCAGACATACCGGAGTATTTAGGCTTCATAATTTTATTATATCTCATTTCTTCGGCAGTTCTGCTGTCTGATGATAAAACCAAAGCATCAAGAGAAATGCCGAAATACTTGGATATTTCAATTAGTTTTGACAACTCTGGCGTGGCAGTGCCACTTTCCCATTTTTGAACCGATTGCCGGGACACCTTGAAAACATCCGCAAAATTCTCTTGTGACATTTTCGCAGATGTCCTTAATCTATAAATCATGTCTTTCACAATTACAACATCTCCTTTTGATTATTTTATATTAATATTATATAGTAAAAATAAACATGTTTCAAGCAATCATTTGTTGCAAAAAATGCAAACTTGCAGTTGTCATAAAAATTTTTTACTCAGATTTAATTCATTTACCTTTTCTTGATAGGAGATTTTATGGTTGTTTTGAATTATGGTAAGCACAAGTTTTTCTTTATCATTCATCCTTGAACCTGTTCGAATAATTCTTTCTCTAATATACAGTCCTCCTTTTCTCCTTTCATTTTAAATTTGGATATAAAAAAGACAGCAATCTCTGTTATAGAAACTGCTGTCCTCT
>JAQXUJ010000040.1 GCA_029219925.1 Clostridiales bacterium
CAAGATGTATTTAATAATGCTGTGGCAATTAAATAATGTTGCATAATGAGTAATGTATTTCCCAAACAGACGGCATTAACACGCTGCCTAAACCCGTTTGGGAGATGCATTATTTTTTAGTCTTTGCCTAACAGCAGGAAACGCTCCGTTTTTGTGTACCGGATTTTTCGTGAGAAATCAGAAGTGATACGCCGCACTTGTAGTCTTGCACGGAACATTATTCTTTGTGATAATGACGCCGACTATGGTCATAAATGCCATAAAACACAGCTAAGGGACATAATATCACAGAATGTTTATCCCGTGTTTCTTACACTCCTCCAGCATTTCATCAGGCCATACCGACGCCTGCACCTCGCCCACATGAGCTTTATGCAGAAAATACATACAGATACGTGACTGACCGATTCCGCCGCCGATGGTATAGGGAAGCTCGCCTGCAAGCAGCGCCTTCTGGAAGGGGAGGTCTGCGTTTTCCTCTTTGCCACGGATTTTTAGCTGAGAAAGAAGGGCGGTTTCGTCAACCCGGATGCCCATTGATGATAACTCCAGAGCGGTGTCGAGGACAGGATAATACACGATAATATCGCCATTTAAGGTCCAATCGTCATAGTCGGGAGCACGACCGTCATGCATAATTCCGGACTTCAGAACGCCACCTATCTGCATCAGGAATACAGCGCCCTTGTCCTTTGCGATGGCATATTCACGCTCCTTCGGAGTCTTGTCCGGATACATGTCCTCAAGCTCCTGGGTGGTGATGAAGAAAATATCATCAGGCAGATAAATCTCCGCAAAATCATATTCCGACGCAATATAGCGTTCGGTGTGCTTTAAGGTGTTGTAAACCTGATGAACGGTTTTTTTGAGGGTATCCGTGTTGCGTTCCGATTTGTCAATAACCTTTTCCCAGTCCCACTGGTCAACATAAACCGAGTGCAGATTATCGGTGTCCTCGTCACGGCGAATAGCGTTCATGTCGGTATAAAGTCCCTCATCATGACCGAAGCCGTAGTGCTTTAGGGCAAAGCGTTTCCATTTTGCCAGCGAATGAACAATTTCATATGTTTCGTCCGAACCCTTTAAATCAAAAGCAACGGGGCGTTCCACACCGTTTAAGGTGTCGTTAAGACCGCTTTTACGGTTAACAAAAAGCGGAGCGGATACGCGGGTCAGATTAAGCTGAACCGACAGATCTTTTTCAAAAAAATCCTTTACTTTTTTAATGGCAAGCTCGGTTTGTCTTAGGGACAAAAGTGATTTATAGCCTTCCGGAATGGTAAGGTTGCTCATAAAAATACCTCTTTTCATGTTTTATCGAAAAACGCAGACCAAACGGGACGTTCAGCCTGCGTTGCGTAAAGTCAATATGTATTATACAATAAAATGCCTTTTATGTCAACACCTATTATGCAAAGAAAACATGCTCGGCAAAGATTTTAATACCTATGCCGATAAGCACCAGACCTCCGGCAATTTCCGCCTTGTTTCCGAACAGGTTTCCGAAGCGGCTGCCCAGAAATACGCCTGCAAGGGAAATTACAAAGGTTACTGTTCCTATAATGCTCGAGGCAAAAAGCAGCGGAGCGTTGACGGTGGCGAAGGTCACGCCTACGGCAAGGGCATCGATGCTCGTCGCAACGGCAAGGACAAGGAGCGTTGAAAATGACAGGGGATTTTTTATTTCTTCTCCGTCATCATTGCCACGGATTGCCTCAAAAAGCATTTTTCCGCCTATGAATGCCAAAAGAATAAATGCAATCCAATGGTCGGATGCCTGTATGTAGGAAGCAAAAGCGCTTCCCAAAAGATAGCCTATACAGGGCATTATGAACTGAAATGCGCCGAAAAACAGTGCTATTTTGGCCGCCTGTGGAAACGAGGGCTTTTTCAGCACAATTCCGTCGGTGACCGAAACGGAAAAGGCGTCCATTGCCAGCCCGATTCCGATTAATATTATTGATAATATATCCATATCCGTCTCCTATCTGCACTCCGATGTTCTGCTGCGGGTCATAAGGTCAGCAACCGCCTGTTTGGGATTTTTGCCCTCGAACAGAACCTTATATGCCTCTGTAATAATAGGCATATCCACGTTGTACCTTTTACTTAATTCATATGCAGCCGTTGCGGTATTTACGCCTTCCACAACCATGTGTATTTGGGAGAGGGCATCGTCAAGGGAGTAACCCTTTCCCAAGAGTATTCCTACGCGGTGATTGCGGGAATGAATACTGGTACAGGTCACAATAAGGTCGCCGATGCCGGAAAGCCCGGCGAAGGTTTCACGCTCTGCACCCATCACCACACCCAGGCGACGTATTTCCGCCATGCCGCGGGTAATTAAGGCTGCGCGGGTGTTATCACCGTAGCCGATACCGTCGGAAATTCCGGAGCAGAGCGCAATCACGTTTTTAAGAGCTCCGCCAAGCTCTACGCCGATTATGTCGCCGGAGGTATAAACGCGGAAGGCTTCACTCATAAATATATCCTGAATAAATTCCGCCGTTTTCGAATTTTCTGCGGCGACTACGTTGGTTGTGGGAAGCCCTATGCTGACCTCCTCTGCATGGGAGGGACCGCTCATAACGGCAATTTCCGCCCGGGGAATTTCCTCTTTGTAAACCTGGGAAAGCCGCAGAAGTGTCCCGTCCTCAAGCCCCTTTGAAAGATTTACAATAATTTGACCTTCGCCGACGTGCTCTGACAGCTGACGCGCGGTCGTGCGGGTTGCCGGGCTGGGTGCCACGGTGACGACGAGGTCTGCGCCGGAAACGCAAAGACCCATGTCGTGAGAACATACGATGTTGTCCGGAAAATGCTTTCCCGGAAGCACCTCGCGGTTTTCACGGTCGGCATTAAGACGGTCGGTTTCTGACTGCTGCCAGCTCCATAAATAGACGTCGTAGCCTTTATTTGCCAAGAGAATTGCCGCGGCGCAGCCCCAGCTGCCCGAACCTATAACTGCTATTTTCATATTAATCCTCCATTCCGCCGCCGTGCGGCGGCATAAATCCAAACATGTCGGTAAATTGCTGAAAATCGGCGAAATATATATTTTTACTGATCACCGGTATTTTCCTGTGCAGTTTCCTCGGTTTTTCTTTTTGCAAACAGCTTATTTTCCGTTCCATTTCTCAATTTGGTAATGTTGGAATGATGCTTGATTATAAGCAGCAGAGCCAGTATAAACGCCATAATAAGGTAGGGAACGGAATCTTCAAGATTTTCGCCGCTTGCAATTATGTAGGTGAACAGAATGAAGGGATAAATTCCGGCGGCGGTAATGGAGCCGAGTGAAACATATCGGGAAAACGCCATCACAATAAGGGCGGCGGCAAGGACAATAAGTCCCACCTGCCAGTTAAGGGCAAGAATTACGCCGAGGCTGGTGGCAACACCTTTGCCGCCCCGGAATCCGAAATAAAGGGGAAAATCGTGCCCCAGAACCACGAACACGCCGGCGACGTATTTGAGATTTCCCAAAAGATACATCCGCTCATTGGCGGAAAGAGCCGCATCCTTAAAATGTGATGTCAGAATTAAATCCAGCCATGTTGCAAGCACAACGGCAAGAGTTCCTTTTAAAACATCGCAGATTAATGTAGCTATAGCAATGCCTTTGCCATGAGTCCGCAGCATGTTTGTTGCGCCGGCATTCCCTGAGCCGGAGGAGCGTATGTCATCTCCGTAGATACTTTTTGAAAGTATGATTGATGTGTTTACGCTGCCTAAAAGGTAAGCGCAAAGTGCTGTAAGTACAAAAATTGTATAAAGCATATGTTTACCTCCGAATTATTGGTCTTTTTGACCTTTTTCGCGCAGAATGAAACGAATCGGCGTGCCGTCAAAGCCAAAAGCGGCGCGGATTTGGTTTTCGATAAAGCGCAGATATGAATAGTGGAACAGGTCCTTTGAGTTACAGAACAATACAAAGGTGGGCGGTTCGGCGGACGCCTGAGTCCCGTAGTAGATTTTAAGCCGCTTGCCCTTGTCTGAGGGCGGCTGCTGCTTTGACATGGCGTCATTTAAAACGTCATTCAGCATGCCGGTGGTAATGCGGCGCTTATGCTGTTCGTTAACAAGCTTTATTTCCTCTAAAAGCTTATCCACACGCTGCCCGGTTTTTGCGGAAATGAACATTACGGGCGCATATGACATAAATGCGAACCCCTCCTGTACGCGCAGGGTAAAGCCTTTCATAGTTTTGCTGTCCTTGGCGACGGAATCCCACTTATTCACCGCTAAAATACAAGCCTTTCCCTTTTCATGGGCGTATCCGGCAATTTTTGTATCCTGTTCGGTAACGCCCTCGTTTGCGTCCAGCATTATGACGCACACATCACTGCGGTCAACTGCCGCAAGAGCTCGTACTACGCTGTAATGTTCGATATTTTCGTCAATTTTTTTGCGCTTGCGCATGCCGGCGGTGTCGATAAAAAGGTATTTGTCGCCGTTATTTTCAAAATGCGAGTCAATTGCGTCCCGGGTTGTTCCGGCGATACCGGATACAATGACTCGGTTCTCGCCCAAAATACGGTTAATCAGGCTGGATTTGCCCGCATTGGGTCTGCCGATAACCGCCACCTTGATTTCGTCGTCATTTTCTGACAAATCCGCGTTTTCGGGAAAGTGACGGCATACCTCGTCAAGAAGGTCACCCAGACCCAATCCGTGGGTGGAGGAAACGGCTATGGGGTCACCCAGACCGAGATTATAAAATTCATAAAATTCCATTGGCGGTTCGCCTATACTGTCCACCTTGTTTACGCAAAGCACGATTTCCTTTTTTGCCTTGAGCAGCATGGATGCCACGTCCAAATCATTGGCGGTGACGCCGTCAGCAACGTTGACCATCAGAATAACAACGTCCGCCATATCTATGGCAAGCTCCGCCTGAAGCCGCATCTGAGACAGAATTTCATCCTTGGAGTTAGGCTCAAT
>JAQXUJ010000041.1 GCA_029219925.1 Clostridiales bacterium
TTTTCCTTGAAAGATAATGTGACAAACGGCTGGGGCGAAAAAGAATTAATACACGAGATGAATTTTGAAGATTATCAATATTATAGAGAAATCGGATTGCCGGTTATCGGGTTTGGAGCACAGGCTTACGGGTTTTTCTACGGAAATGGCATTCCGGCAGGCACCTCTGAAAAAAATCGGGAGCTTTTCAGGCGATTGAAAAATATCTGTAATAAAAAACAAATAAATGCCCATCAGGCATTGTACGGATTTTATTTCGGATGTGATATAAAAAACATACCGCTCATATCCGCAAAAAGTGTGTCACGCCTTAAAGAAGCCGTTGATAACTGCAATATCGTTCTTGATAAACAAGAGATAGAATATTTGCTCTGTGAAAGGTTTCGGCAATAAGAATAAACGGTGATTGCATATGAAATTTTCATGAGTAATTTTATATGCAATCAATAGAATATTCCGAAGGCGAAAATCCCGTTTACCTTTTGCAGCTGCACCGTATATCTGCCGCACGACTGTCCTTTGGGCATATAGCGTATAGAATCGGTACGGTCACGGATTGTTTCACAGTCGAACAATTTATAAAATCCAACCTCAAAAACTTTCATTAAGGCAATCATAACGCATAAATTTATTTTTTTCAATGAATAAAAAAATTACCGTAATAAATTATAAAACCATAATGAATTTAATTTGCCGGAAAAAAATTGTTTGATATAATTAATATATTAAGGGGAAAATAGGGTGATTATATGAAAGCTACAATATTTGATATACAGAGAAATTCGTTTGTGGACGGACCGGGGATAAGGACGACCGTATTTTTCAAGGGATGCAACCTTAAATGTAAATGGTGTCACAATCCCGAAAGCCAATCCGCAAAAAGACAGATGATGTTTTATGCCGATAAATGCACGGGCTGCGGAAAATGCAAAGAGGTATGCCCGAACGGTTTGAAAAGCTGCGGTTTCTGCGGCAAATGTGAGCTTTACTGCCCGAACGATGCACGGAAAATATGCGGCAGAGAATACACCGTTGACGAGGTCTTTGCGGAGATTGTAAAGGATAAGTCGTTCTATGACAATTCCGGCGGAGGCGCAACCTTTTCCGGCGGCGAATGTATGCTGCAACCGGATTTTTTGTGCAAGATACTTAAAAAATGCTGGGAAAACGGCATACATACGGCTGTCGATACGGCGGGGAACGTACCATGGGAATATTTTGAAAGAATATTGCCGTATACGGATTTGTTTTTGTATGACGTCAAAGCAATCTCGGACGAGCTGCATAAACAGGGAACGGGAGTGTCGAACAGGCTCATACTCGAAAATCTGGAGAAATTGTCCGGCAGGAAAGACATAATAGTGCGAATACCGCTGATAGGCGGATTTAACGACAGCGAAACGGAGGTTTCGGGCATTGCGGAATTTTTGAAGCATATAAAGTGCGAAAAGGTCGAGATTTTGCCGTACCATGCAATGGGCGAGCATAAATATGAAGCACTTAACATGGCGCACGAAAAATATTATGCACCGGATAATATAGAGAAATTTAAAGAAATGTTCGGAGGGAAAGAAAATGTTTGAGGAATTAACGGAAACGCTGGACGGGTTTATAAAAAATTTCGGCATCCCGTTTTATGATTGCATAGTGATGAAAGACGGTGCATGCGTGTACCGCCGTTCAAACGGATATACGGAGGGAAAAACGGCGGTGACCGGCAAGGAGCTTTATAACATATATTCATGCTCAAAGCTGATTACCTGCGTTGCGGCACTGCAGCTCTATGAAAAAGGTGTGTTCGGACTTGATGATGAGCTGTGCCGATATATGCCCGAATTTGAAAATATGACGGTTGCGGACGGAGATAGTGTAAGACCGACAAAAAACAAAATAACGATACGGCAATTGTTTACGATGACGGCGGGATTCAGCTACGATTTATATTCGCCGTCGCTCAAAAAATGCCGTGAGGAAACGGACGGCAAATGCCCGACACGTGAAGCAATGAAATATCTGGCGAAAGAACCGCTTTTGTTTGAGCCGGGTTATCGCTGGGAATACAGCCTGTGCCACGATGTTTTGGCAGCGCTTGTCCAGGTGCTTTCGGGAATGACGTTCGGCGAATATGTGAAAAAGAATATTTTCGATGTCTGCGGCATGGAAAACTCGGCATTTTTGATTGACGATTTGAACAGGCTTGTCTGCCAATACAGATACAATGAGGAAACGGACAAGGTGGAAAAATGCACAGGGGATAACGTCTACAGAATCGGCACGGAATATGAAAGCGGCGGTGCCGGCTGCGTATCGACGCTTGAAGATTATATAAAGTTTTTGGAAGCTATACGGACATATAAGCTGCTGAAAAAGGAAACGGTGGATTTGCTTTCGACAAATCAGCTGACAAAAGAACAAATTGAAATGCCAACTTACTGGGTACAGGATAAGCGTGGATTCGGACTGGGACAGCAATGTCCAACGGCAGAAAATACAAGAGCCGATTTTGGTTGGGGTGGAGCTGCCGGAGCGCATTATTTCATAGACCGCACGAATAATATAACAGCATATTTCGGGACTCATGTACTTGAATTCGAAAAATTTTATCAGACAAGAGAA
>JAQXUJ010000042.1 GCA_029219925.1 Clostridiales bacterium
AACAGATGTTTTGATTTACTGGGCACACGTTGGGCATGCCGAAATTACCTATGAGGAGGCAAACCGTGTAAAAGAGGCAGTATTAAAGGGCATGGGAATCATTTTTCTGCACTCTGCACATGCCTCACGTCCGTTTTCAATGCTCTTAGGTACAAGCGGCTCTCTTTCCTGGCGTGAGGACGGAGACAAGACAAGACTTTGGATTCTCTCCCCGGAGCATCCGATTTTAAAAGGGATCAACAAACCGTTTATTGAACTGGAGCATGAGGAAACCTATTCAGAGCGTTTCGACATCCCCGCTCCGGACGATCTCCTGACAATCACCTGGTATGAAGGCGGTGAGGTATTCCGCAGCGGATGCTGCTGGAAACGCGGCTTAGGAAAAATTTTCTACTTCCAGCCGGGACACGAAACCAATTTGTCCTTCCAAAACAAATATGTTCAGCGTATCATTAAAAATGCCGTAAGATGGGCATGCCCCGTAAAGAAAAATCTTGAAATATCTTGTCCGCATTTTATGGCTTTAGAAGATTAATTTAAGAGAATTAGGTGAATTTAATATGAGTACTGTAAAAGACTATTACAACTTGGGAATTATCGGCTTCGGCGGTATGGCAGGCAATCATTATAAACAGCTGTCAAAGGGTAATACCAAAGTCAAAATCAAGGGTGTATGGGACATCGACCCCAAGCGTCTTGACGCTGCCCGGGAAAAGGGACTTAAGGCGTACGGCTCCGAAGCGGAAATCATGAATGACCCGGATATCGACATTATTCTTGTGGCTGCCACAAACGAGGTGCATAAAGACATAGCAATAAGCGCTCTTAAGAATGGCAAGCATGTCCTTTGCGAAAAGCCGGCAACAATGACATCGGACGAGCTTACACAAATCATGGAAGCCGCCGAAAAATATGATCGCGTATTCACTGTTGACCAAAACCGCCGCACAAACCGTGACTTTGTACTTATGCGGCGTACCGTAGAAAGCGGAATTATCGGCAAGCCGTACGTTATAGAATCCCGTGTTGAAGGCTCCCGCGGCGTTCCCGCCGGCTGGCGTACCCAAAAGGAAAAGGGCGGCGGCATGATGCTTGACTGGGGCGTTCATCTTATTGACCAAATGCTGTATATGTTTTCTGAAAAAGTAACAAACGTATTCTGCAAGATGTACTCAGTCAATTATCCGGAAGTGGACGATAATCTCCGTCTTACAATGACTTTTGAGAGCGGTCTTACTGCCCATATGGAGGTTTCGACAAATAACTTTATTCAGCATCCCCGCTGGTATGTTCTGGGTCACGACGGCACGCTCCAAATTGATGATTGGGCATGCAATGGCAAGGTAGTGCGATGTCTTGAGCGCCAGGATAAGTGGGCGGACGAAATTAAAACCGTAAAGGCAGGTCCCACTAAAACAATGGCGCCCAGAACCCCTGATACGGTTGAAACAATCGAGCTTTCCGAACCAACCGATGTTGTGGATAATCTTGACGTTGTGTACAGACAAATGGTGGACGCAATTGAAGGCAAGGCAGAGCTTACAATTAAGCCTGAGCAGGCACTGCGTGTTATGAGGGTTATGGAAGCTGCCTTTGAATCCGCCGAATCAGGTAACGCTATTCATACGGATATTTAAGAGCGGTTCCTTATACTCCCATTCGGATTCTGTAATACGCCAAAGCGTTCTGCTTTGGCGTATTTTAACTGTCATTATTTCCGTAAATTAGGATAATTGCTGATAATCCTCAAAAAATTTCAGCTTTTTTTCATTTTTCTATTGACAAACGCCTGTTTTTTTGGTAGAATAAAAAAGCTGTATGGCTCCTTGGTCAAGTGGTTAAGACTCTGCCCTCTCACGGCAGCATCAAGGGTTCGAATCCCTTAGGAGTCACCATAATGTTATTATCCGAACCGCTGATGTTCGTGGTAATGGTAAAAAATCCGCAGAGAATAAACCTCTGCGGATTTTTACTTTTGTAAACAATGTTACTTATTTAATACTGTATAGCAATACTTAATCATGTCGGCACGAGACAGCTGTCCGTCTGTTACCGTTTCGTCGGAAATTTCACTTTCGGGCAAGATTTTTTCTGCTATTTCAATAAACTCCGCAGCATCTATCTCTTCGTCCGGCTCAAAAATTTCTGCCTGCTTCAATAACGTTATTTTACTTGGCTGAAGATGAGCCGGTATGCTTAAGGTCATAATATCGCTGTAAACCAGTATTTTATCACCAACTCTGAGTTCATCCGCTTTTACAATATTCTTTGTTAAGAACGGATTTGCATCAAAGGTATTATTTACCGAAAATCTGTAATTTCCGTCAGCGCTCATTGCTTTAACAAATGCGCCCTCTTTTGCTACCTCGCCTACTTCAAAATAAATCGGCATATGTCCTTCCGACTCGGCTAAAATGTAATATGCGTTGGTCTGAGGCGGCAGACTTCTCGTCATGGCAGGCGACACTATTGCCATAATCTCCTTACCGGTCAGCTCATCAATCACCTCAGAAAGAGCAACGCCTGTTTTATCACCGACAAATGCAACGGTACTGTCTGTATTAAGGGCATATGTTTCTCCGCCGGCACTCTCCAAAATCAGCCTGTCCTCATCTGTTTTCAAGGTTCCGCTTAATGCGAGATTATCCTCGCTTCCACCGATATATCCGTTATCCATTGCGTCCTTAATAATCGGCTCTGCCCAATGTGAAACATTTCTCGCCGCCGGCACAGTCTTGCCTGCAACACGGTACAGCATGGTAAGCGCTTCGGCATTGGTTGCGTTTCTGTCAAGCTCCAGTCCCTTTTCGGTTCCAAACAAATATCCCTTCTCCACAAGATAGTCTGCCTCTTTACTTCCGCTTGCGGCAAAAGAAACCGTTCCCATTGATAATGCACAAGCTACTGCTAAACATAAAATTTTCTTCATAATTTTCTCTCCTTTATGTATTACTTTTTGCTCCCCTCATATATAATACATTTTAGCCTATCAAAAGGCTGCAAAAAAAATTATTTTATTTTTGAACTGTAAAAAACGGCGCTTTTCGCCTTTATTCGACACAAATTATTGACAGTACGGAAACAAAACGTTATAATTAATATAAATACAGCGTTACTATATAAAATCACTCTTCAGGAGGGAGTGTATCAAATGAGTAAAGAATACGAATTTGTATCCAATACAAACAAATACGCATGGACGAGGTTTTACGATGAACTGGCATCAGCCCTTTTGCCGTTTGCAAATAATAGGGCTTCCTTGTCAAAAAATGTCGCAGAGGTCTGCCGTGAAGCAGGTCTTGACTCACCATATATTGACAGCGTTACAGAACCGTTTACGGTCTTTTATACATTTAACAGCCGTATTCCCGACGAGCGCAGGCGGAAAATTGCAGAAGGATATGCGGAAAAATTTAATATTTCATCTAAAGCACCCTATAGCTTTGACGGCATTCCCACAGCCGCCACCATGAATTATTTGGGTAATCATTCGGAGCATGACACGGACAATCTGTGGCTCTTATTTGAAAGTGCGATAAATTTTTCCTCCCATAAAACCGAGGTCAGCAAAGAGAAATTTATTTCGGCTTTTAATAATGTAAAAAACCAAAAGAGTTTTTCCATTGACATTACCATGTTCTTATCCTGGATAAGGCCGAACGATTTTATTAATCTTAATTCCTCTGTCTATCAGTTTTTATCTGACAACGGCTTTACCCCGAAGTTTTTTAAAAGCAAATCGGCCGGAAATACACCGGACGGCGATACGTACATAAGGCTCATGGAAAAATGCCGCAAACGTTTTCCTGAAATCCGTTCCTTTGCCGAATTATACGATTTTTCGCAGCAGTCGCTGTCAGACCGTAAAGAAACGGAAGGGTCATCCGAGAATAATCATTGCGGCAATGAGGATAACGGCTCCACCCGTTACTGGCTTTATGCCCCCGGAGGCGGCGCTTCAAAATGGGAAAAATTTTACGGCAGCGGTGTAATGGCCGTGGGCTGGGGCGAAATCGGTGATCTAAAAAGGTTCGGTTCTAAGGACGAAATAAAGGAAAAAATGAAGGAATATTACGTCCCCTCCCTGTCCCACAAAAATGACGCGCTTGCCGCATGGCAGTTTTCAATGGAAATGAAGCCCGGCGATATTGTTTTTGTAAAAAAAGGGAAGCACAGCATCGTTGGAAGAGGCGTTGTCACATCGGATTATCGGTATGACAGCAGTGTATCCGACTCCTACAAGAATATTCGCACCGTTAACTGGACGGACAACGGCGAATGGGAACATCCCGGTCAAGCCGTCATGAAAACCCTGACAGACATAACAAAGGAAACTGATTATGTAAACAAGCTGAATGCTCTTTTTCCCGCACCCCAGCCGGAAAATCCCGTCCCCGAAAGATATACATCCGAAGACTTCCTTAACGAGGTTTTTATTTCTGAAGAAAAGTATCGTCTGCTTGT
>JAQXUJ010000043.1 GCA_029219925.1 Clostridiales bacterium
AAGCTGTAAGAAAATAGATACAAATCCACAGTGCTTGTCTTAATTATATCGCAGGTAGCTACTCCTGCAAATATAACAAATTTGAGGAAAGGAGAAATAATTAAAAACCACCCCTTTCGTGATGGTTTTAATTATACGTGATATTATGAGTAGTAAGGTTATATCAATTAAGAAAAAAGGTGATGATGGATATAAAGTGATATCTATCAGAATAAAGGAGCATACCCTTGAAAGGATAGATGAACTATCACAGCAGAGTAACCGTTCGAGAAATGAGCTTATAAATATTTTACTTGAGAACTGTATAGATAACGTGGAGATATATTAAAAAGTCGGTCTTTTTAAACGGCATATGGCTTTCTGCGGATGTGCAAGATGAAATATCACTTCACAAGGTAAAATAAGAGAAGAGGTATGACATGACGAAAATATCCGTTATGTCATACCTCTTCTTATTATGTGTGGTTCGTTTCTTAATTTGGCGGACAGAAATTTTCTGACGTATTTTCAGCGAAAAGCTGACAGCCCATCTTCCGGAATTGGTCAATTTTATCCCGCAGTGCGTCCTCGCTGACTTCAAAGTGTTTGCTGACGCAGGTTATGCACATAAATTCTGTCGCACCTCGGTTAAACAGCTTCTTATGCAGACCGATTTCGTCGCGGGTCAGCTCTCGTCCACATTTTATGCACTTATCAGCCATTGACAATCTCGCAAAGGATAACACGTGCTTCGCCGCCCTTTATTCTGCCCAGGTGTATGCCGTCAGAAACGGGTTTACTGTAGTCCTTGCCTTCGACATTGCCCAGCGGACAGTCATTAATTACGTCATACAGCTTGAGAGAAACTCCGCTCTCGCTGTGCAGTCCCAAATCATCCAGAGAAACAAATGCAACCGCGTCCTTTTCTGCATCGGTATCGACATTGAAAAATCCAAGCGCAATCTTGTTTTTGTCAACAATCTTCGCAAGAACCCGCAGTGTGGAGTAATTTGTAGCTATAAACGGAGGACGGCATTCCTCGTCCTGATTTATTGCAATAAGCTGCTTATTGAGGAGTAGTTTTTTTGTATCATCATCGATGTTTCTGATGTCTGAACCAATAATCAGCGGAGAGCCCATAAATGCCCACATTGCAAAGTGCTGTGTATACTGTGTGTGGCTGCAGCCGCCCAGACCTACGTTACCTTTGCCGTTCATTCCGCAAATCAGCATGTCCATATCGTTGAAACAGCCGGGAGCATTATTTTCGACGTTGTTAAGCTGACTTGTAAATATATCGATATAGCTTTTCGGAACGTCAAAAATATCACCCGTTGAACGGTAAGTGTGGGCGCCTATAGAACGCATCCACTGCGACGGATTTTCCTTGCCCCAGTTACATGCGGCAAACACAATATCCCGACCGGAACAGCGCAGCGCCATTGACATGGTCAGGTATGCGTTTTTGGTATCTGCGTTTTCGGGGAAGAAGCAGAAATCGTATTTTAAATAGTCCACGCCCCATTCCGCAAACTGTTTTGCGTCCTCATATTCGTGACCGTAGCTTCCGGGGTATCCGGCGCAGGTCTTAAAGCCGGCACAGGTATACATTCCGAACTTCAAGCCCTTTGAATGTACATAGTCCGCAACATATTTCATGCCGTGGGGAAACAGCTTAGGGTCGGGAACGATAAGACCGTTTTCCCGGTCTTTTTTTGACCAGCAGTCGTCAATAATAAGATAATCGTATCCGGCGTCCAGATACCCCTCCGATACCATCGTGTCTGCAATTTCGAAAATTAACTGCTCGTTGATGTTTGCTCCGAAGGTGTTCCATGTGTTAAAGCCCATAATTGGTTTTTGTGCAAGCATTTTATTTTACCTCATTTCCTGAATTTTGTATAATAATTATATCATCATAATCAATAAAGTAAAGATAAAATACTTGCATTTATGTGTCAATTTATTGTATAATATGATGCAGAGGAAGTGATGTTATGTATTCCGGTAAGGAAATTCATTCGTACAGCATAAACAGGTTCAGAATTTACGACATAGGACGTGAGGACTGCGAGCCGGGACACAGTTCAAGCAGAGCTCTGACCGACAGGTATCTTATTCACTACGTTTTGTCGGGCAGGGGCACACTTCACGCAAACGGACGGGAATATCAACTGAAAGAGGGAAACGCTTTTTTGATTGGCAGCGGCTTCAGCTACTATGAGGCGGATAAGGATAACCCGTGGGAGTATGCGTGGATAATTGCCGCCGGAAGCCCGGTAAACAGCTTTCTTGAAGAGGCGGGATTGTCGGAGGAGGAACCGATTTACACAGCAAAATATCCGGATCTGGCAGCCGGTTATGTCAATGAGCTTTTGTCAATAGATGGCAAAAATAACTATATGATATATGCGGGCGTGCTTACGCTATTTTCAAGATTACTGGAAATAGGAAGCCGCACGGCAAAGATAAAGACAAACGGCGCTGCTGAATATGTAAACAGCGCGTGTGATTTTATTGCTGCAAACTATCACAGGAACATATCGTCGGAGGATGTGTGCAGACATGTGGGACTTGAATATTCGTATCTGTTCAGACTGTTTAAACGAGCCTGCGGCGTCAGTCCGGCGGAATATCTTACCGATTACCGTATGCAGCAGGCGGCTGCGCTGTGCCGGCGGGGAATGAGAGTGAATGAAATAGCGCTGTCGGTGGGTTATGAGGACAGATGCACTTTTTCAAAGGCATTTACTCGGTATTTCGGTATTTCGGTGAGCCGCTACAGGGAGATGTGCGGTGATGGCAGTGCAGACGGGTTAAAAATCACGAAATAGAAGTATTTGCGCGCCGATAAAAAGCATAATGAAGTTATCCTTATAAAGATAAAATAGATATTTTTCGGAAATGGAAAAACCGCGTTAAAGAGATAGGTCTTTAACGCGGCATTTATTAACATTTTTATTCTATTTGTCACACCCGCATGTATGCCGATCGCCGTTGGAGGAATCGAAATCGTCATCAAAGTCGCCCCGTTCCGGCGGGAAAAATTCATCGACAGGGAAGGAGATTCTGTCGAACAAATCACACGGATTATCGTCGGTTGCGCCGATACATTCCTTCTGCGGCACGCAGAAATCATATGCCGGGATAAGCAGCATTACTCTGCGCTCCAAGCGGATTATCGAGAAAATTCCGATAGAAACGAATACGCGCTTTTGTTCGCCGCCGAGAATAAGGCTGTCATCAAATACGCGGCTTACGGAATCGGGTATGCTGGCAAGATCAAAATCATCGTCGCAACAGCACTTGTCGTTTACGTCAACCACCTTTGCACCGAGACAAATCGGGTCAACAACCTCAACAACGGCGTTTGGCATGTTGGTTTTTTTCCACTTCTGCGGGTCAAAGGCGTCCTGCTTATACTTTGATGCAAAAACCTTTGCGTTGCCCTCACTGCCGAAAAGAATTACCTTCTTG
Source organism: Clostridiales bacterium (assembly GCA_029219925.1). Lineage (GTDB taxonomy): Bacteria > Bacillota > Clostridia > UBA1381 > UBA1381 > UBA1738. The sequence goes on from JAQXUJ010000043.1 coordinate 3,457, forward strand.
TCAAAGGTCGCAAGTCCCTCAACCTCGGTCGGTCTGCCAAGCCCTGTGAACACCGCAAGAGTAATCTTGAAGAAGTATTTAAGGTCTACGGAATAGAAACCGCGGTTAAACGGTACCGGTTCGATGTCGGAAAATACCCAGATTATTTCCGCTTTGGTGCATTTTACGTTGATGGCTCTGTCCACTACATTCTGCCCGTCCGCAGTCAGATAAACTCTTATGTTTTCAAGACAGTCCTTATCATAAGACTATGCAAGATAGAAAAACAGCGCGAACTGCATTCTATAGCCAATCTTTAAACTCTATTTTTATATCAAAATCGCTGTTATAACCACGTTCGCGCTTATATGAGATGTTTTTTATGATTTTTTTGTATGTGATATTCTGTTCAGCTGCGGTCATGGTTTTATAGTTATTAATCAAATATT
>JAQXUJ010000044.1 GCA_029219925.1 Clostridiales bacterium
GAAGATAATCGGACGGTGCCACGAACTGAAACCGCCTCGTTGCTACGCTCCTCGGCGGTTTCAGTTCGACTCCTTCGGGGCAGAAATGTTACTAAGAAAAAATCCTTGTAAAAAAAGTGTCAACTAATATTGACAATTTCACAATATACTTTGACATAGTGAATTTGGGAGAAAAAACATTTGCATCACTTGTAGCACAAAAAGGTTCGCCTTGATAAAAGGCTTTACATTCAACCTTACCAGTTACTATTTTATTGCCCGAAAAATCAGGAGATAAATTTATCATTTGACCGACGCCATTGTTTGTCGCAGAAGCGGAAATATACGGAGTAGTTCCTTCGTCGTAATCATCTGAACTATAATAGTTCCCTGCACCAATATCAAATAATTTTGTTATATTAAACTCTTTCCATTCTTGTATATTTAATTCCATAATCACTCACTCTCAATATCTTTTTCAAAGACATTGCCTTCCTTTACAAGATATGCTAAATAGTTATTAAGTGTTTTTTGAAAATCATCAGCAGTAAGTTTCGTATAGTCCGTTTTCATATATGCTTCACAAAGCCATTCTGCTTCTGCATCAACTTTTTCAACAGCAGATTTTCCATCTTCTGATGCTTTTCGTTCAAACAAATCAAGCCATTCTTCTTCAATAGCTTTCCATTTCGAATTTCCGTCAGCATCAAATTGTTCAACTCTGCCAAGATTTTTTCGTTTCACAAAACCATCATCTTTGCAATAACCGAAAAATGTACTCCTTGTAGTTCCGTCTGGTTTGACATGGGGTTGCCCGAGTGTGAAAAGCATACAACAAGCACAAACGGAAGCACCAGGATAAAACACTTCGCCAGGCAACGAAAATACAGCTTCGAGTGTATTATCTTTAAGAAGCGCCTCTTTCTCTGTGGTAATAATTTTCCCTGTACCTATTGCACAAGCCAACGGAAGCAATACTGCCAATTTTACTAGTTTTACTTCTTTCCCGTTTTTGATGCGATCTTCGTTCATTTCTTTTATAACGTCAGAAAAATAGCGAACAAATATTAACCCTTTTGTGGGATCTTCCTTACCATTTGCTGAAGACCCCCAATCTTTCTTATATTTTGCAGGAATACCAATAGGCTTTGCGTTGTAGGGTGGGTTCATCAAAATTATGTGTGGGTCTGCTTGTTTAATAAATGCTTTATGGTCAAAACAACTACCAAGTTGTATATTTGAATTACCATCACCGTGTATCAACATATTTGTAACAGAAAGTCCAAATACTTTTTCTTCAACTTCAATTCCAAAAATGTTTTCTTCTTTAACTTTCTTTTGAAGGATTTTTGCCTCAACCTCAGTGTTGCCTCTGCGACAGTCATCAAGTTCTTTAACCATAGCTTGAACGAGGAAAGAAGCACTTCCACAAGTTCCATCAAGAACACGTTTTGTCCTATCAACTTCTGTAATACGACACATAAATTCAGTAATGTGATCCGGTGTAAATGCTTGATTTTTATCTGCTTTGCCTGTGTATTTATTAAATGCAATAAAAAATAAATTTAAGATGTCCTGCCCTTCGGAACTATCGGTATCAATAAACTTAAATATATTCATAAGAATATAATCAATAATTTCTATCCAATCAGCCTTTTTCAACGCACGAACCTTTTGGTCTGTTAGAACATTTCTTTGTAATAATTCAATTTTTTTCTGCTTGTTATCAGAACCGTCAAGCAGTTCTGAAAGAGTGTTTTCAATACCTGCCCTAATTTCTTTTTCAGATTTTAATGCAAAAGAATTATTTATGTTTTTTTTCAATTCTTCATCAATTCTTGTTGCACCAATCTTTTTAACCAAATCTTTAATATGTAACAAAACCGTTCCCACAAATTGGCTTCTTAATTGTTCGGCAATATCTTTTTTGTGAAGAAGTTCATTTAAAGCATAAGTGTTTCTGAGAACTTTTTCACGGTCATTTGATTTATTAAGGTCAAATAAAGACTTGTAGTGTTCCATAGTATCAAGAACTGTTTCTTCTTCAAGAATATGTTCATCATCTACAAAAGATTTCCAAACCTTTATTTTATCATTGTTTGTATTTGCAAGTATGCAAATAACCTTTTTTCCTGCGTGTACCGCCTTTTCTTCTTCAAGATATTCAGCAAGTTGTTTTTCATCGGTATCAACAAAATTCTGTTTTGTTTCAACTAAAACAACATATTCGCCATCTTCAAAACGAATGTCCAATTTAAAGTGATTGATGCTATGACCTACAAGTTGTTCCAGTTTTGCTTTTGAACCTGCTTCGAGAACATAACTATACTCGCCACCTTCAATATTTGATGTTATATATGTATTTCCAATTCGTTCTATCATATCATATCTTGTCATATTTGCTCTCCTCCATCAACAGTCTCTAATTTTTTCATTATTTTGATAACGCTCTTTCCTTTGTTTGTTATCTCATATCCTTTTTTTCCGTCAAGTTTTATGCATTTGCAATTTTGCAATAATCGCATCCGTTTGTTTATTGTTGTTGGACTGCAATTTAATTCTTCAGCTATTTCAGCCTGGGAAAATCTAACTGATGTTTTTTGTTTGCTTTTTGTCAAGTTTTTCGAAAGCCAAAATAGCAAGAGGTACTCCTCTGAAGCAAACACGTTTATTAAATTGTTTGTCACAGAATTACCTCCTTTTACTATAATAATTTGTAATAACATACATTAGATTACAAATATATTATACTACAAATTTTTGTAATGTAAATAGTTGTAAATAAAATGTAAAAATCAATTTACAATTAGTGGGTGCACTTTTGATATAAGGGGGTGCAAAATTCCTTATAGGGGGGTGCATTTTATCAAAATTAGAGTCATTCCCCAAAATAAAAAGGATTACTATTCTATAATTATGAATAGCAGTCCTTTTTTCATTATATCAATCACTAATATTAAATTATTAAGAAGATAACGCTTGAAACTCTAATCCGTTTTCAAACTGCTCTAAGCTGATTTTGAAATTAACAGTCAACTCATACCCTTTCTTTACTGATATACTGTCAATAAGATGTGCAACTATAATTTGTTTTGTATAGCAGGTATTATCTTCGGCATTCAATACCAATGTGTTTACAAAATAGTGATTATCGGCGTTAAAGCTTGAGAACGCACTGAAAGGAACCTGAATATTCATCCATGCACCGTCCGGGATTGAAGAAAGGTCTACAAAATCCGAAAGCTTAACCACTACCTAGTTTGAGGTCTTTCTCGAAATACCTTCATTTTCGCTGTGATTGCTGTCTGTGCAGTACATTCCCGTCTGAACGTCCTTGAAATCTCTCCTAAGAACGTAAATATGATTTAAGAAGCTTTGCTTATTATATTTATCACTGTTTGAACTCATCGAATTAATCCCAAGTGCTTTTACCGTCATGCAAAAATGAAATTACATTTTATTTTTTCTTATCAAAAAAAATTCCTTATTCCTTTTCACTGTCAAATATGTATACGTAATTCATCCTTCCGCGCGGAGCAGAATCGCCGTTTACGTAAAAATCCATTATGTCGTTTTCCTGCATATTATCCGCCCACTTAAATTCAAAAGAAAAGCTATCCCGTTCTATACCGATCCATTCCTTTTTAATTTTCAGCTGCAGCTCTTTTTCTTCAAGCATACATTCCGCTTGTTTCAGTTCCTGCCACAAAAATTCATTATCTGCGGTACAACCCTTCAAAACTGCCGCATTTGCCTTATTTAAGTCAATTTCAATCATAAAGTTGTATCCGTTCCAACGCACATTCGGACATCCCTGTGACTTTATGAATAACCTCATAGGATTTTCTTCATTCCTGTCGGTAATATCATTTACACATTTTACATAGAAATAAACATTATCGTCGTCAACAGCAACCTTTAATGTGTCAAATTCATTTCTTCCCGTATAATTTTCATATCTTCCGATTGCGTCGTATGCTCTGTAGCTGCGCGGGGCGGTATCCCCTGTATATTCACGATATGTAAGACCTACGGCATCCCATTGCTTAAATCCGTTTTTAATTTCTATGCTGTGTTTAACACTCTCGCTGACAGGTCTTTCCATCCCCTTAAAACGTCTTACAAACGAAATCAGCTGCATATAATATGTGTCGCCACATCCTCCTTTCATCGGCTCAATATCCCGACTGTATTCCTCGTTAAACTCGTCTTGAAGTCGAATCGGGTATCCGTCCATAGGATAAAGAGTGTTGGTCTTTTCTGTCAGAAATGGAACAAGCCATTCATTCCACTGAGTCACAAAAGCGACCGGAGCGTCTGATTTAAGAGCGTATTGTATCTGTTCTTCAAACTGGAAACCGTAATGCGAGGCATTTTCCCTTTCATCCTTCGCACCGTTATGCCACGACCTTCCTATCATTGGAACCCCATATGCAGCGTCTCCCATTCCTCTTGCACCGTAGTCAGTGTCAGATTCATATGCCACTCTGCATACGCTAACAGATATTTCCTCCGGTACTCCGTTTTCATCAACGGCGGTCTTTTGTTCCGTTCCCCATGCCCATGTGTTACAGGTTTTCGGCTCATTCCAAGTCGGGCTCCGCCATGTAAAGAAGTCGCGTACCTCGTCGGGCAATGAACGCATCGAATGACAAATCATTAACGGCTTTCCCTTCCAGTAGAAATACAGCTCCGGATACAGACGCGGTTCATATAGCTGTTCCCACAAATCCATAAGATTTCCCGTACCACAGCCACGTATTCCCGGCGCAGTATAAAAGCACACTTTAGGAGCATTAAAACCCTTTTGGTTATACTCTCTTAATATCTCAAACAGTTTTAAATACACCTTCCGATATGTAAATCCGTTTGTAACATCAAAAAACAAAACGTCAATTCCCGCATCAATAAACATTTGGACGTGCCTGCGCAAAACCCACGGGTCCTGTGACAGATAATAACCAAACAGTGGTTCTCCCCAATGCAGCATCGGGGTATGCTCCGCCGGAGGCCAAACCGGACTTTCGGGATGATTCATCGCATCCGGTTCCTTTTCAAGAATTTTTGTTATATCAAACGGCCCCTGTGTTCCGTGATATCCATGCCACAAGTAATAAAACAGTCCAACTATCTTTTCCTTTCGCAGATCCCCGACCTCATCGTGTTTCGGCAATTCACGCCCCAATTGGTCAACCGCAGAAAGATTTGATAGGTTTGCGTAAATGTTATTCATTTAATATTCCTCATTCCCTCATAAATTTTAATATCTTATACTATTACTTTTCCTATAAATAACAGTGCGACAGCTCCCATAGCAAATCCCAAAAGCTGCATTTTTTTTAGTTTCTCCTTACATATTACAACTCCGGCAACAGCCGACAGAATAATTACAGAGCCGTTAAACACCGGAAAAAATATAACTCCCGGAAGTGCACCCGCCAGAAAGGCGTTCAATCGGTTATATGCGCAGCACACAACGCCGCACAGTAGTGCATAGCGCCAATCCGCTTTGTCATATGCGTGCTTTCCCTTTTTTGCATACCTTGACGATATTAAAAAATTGCACACAGACATAAACACCGCTGCTATTATAAACATATCCGTGTAGTGTTGGTGATTCTCTGCCGAAGAAAACAGCTTAAAAACTATACCCACTATTCCTGCAAGGACAAAAAAACCCACTGCATAAAGGCTCCATAATGGTTTATACTCGTCAGATTTTCTTATTTCCGAAGCAATAGCAATGCCCGCAAGGAGAATTGCTATTCCCACCCATTGCAAAATGCCTACAGGCTCGTTCCAGATTATCATACTGACAACAACCGAGAAAATCATAGAACAGTTTCCTATCAACGTTGTAACCGAAACAGGTCCTGTTTCCATTGCCTTTAATTTGAAAAACAAGAACAGTATTTGAACGGCGCCGTATATAATTCCGTACAAAACCGTATTTGTGTTTAAACACAGTTTTCCATTATTGGCCAAAACAAGCACTGCTATCCACACGACAGAGCCAACACCGTTAAACATAAACGGATTCATTTTATTTTTTAATGCTTCACGCTTATGAAACAATACACTGTTTACGACAGCAAATACTATTGAAACTAACAGAAATAAATAACTCATTTTTATCAATTATATATAGTTAAGCTATACACATTCCTTTCTCCGCTGCCTTTAACAAGCTTGTGTTTTTAACGGGTAATATTTTTTTCACGGTCAAAACCGTTTTAATCCTTCTTGACAAAAATTATATTACAATGTTATAATAAAAAAAATACTTTTTTTTCGCAAAAAGGTGGTTAAATTTATGAGTGATTACTATACTATAACCGATTTTTTGAAAAATGATGAGGTATCAATATCCGAAGTGCGCAGCAGCGATAGCATACCCATGCACTCACACGAGTTTATCGAAATGATATATGTTTGCGAAGGTGAGGTCACTCATTCTTATAAAGGCGAAAACACAAAATTGAATAAATCAAGCTATATTTTTATCGACTATAATCAACCTCATTGTCTGACTAAAAAAAGCGAGGATTTATGTATTATACGTTGCCTTTTTATACCGGAGTTTATCGATTCCGCATTAAAAAACAACTATACATTTTCAGATGTGCTGAGCAATTATCTCATCGGAATCTCACCTCTGACAATAAGCTCATACAAAATATTTTTTGATAAAAACGATGAAATAAAAAACGAGCTTAATCATATGCTGAGCGAATTTAAAAACAAAGAAATAGGGTATACACAGATTATGAGGAGCTGTATTATTAAGATTTTAGTTCTTTCTATGCGTAACCTGAACGCCCAAAACCGAAATTTTGACGCAATAACACGTCAAATGATTGAATATGCAAATAAAAACTTTTACAAAAGAAAATG
>JAQXUJ010000045.1 GCA_029219925.1 Clostridiales bacterium
CGCTGCTGTTTATGTGCGGACATAGTGAAACATTCTGCATGATAAATCCGTTTTCGGCAAATGCACATATTCCGCCGGCATAAGCCTTCTCGCCATTGACATCTATCCCCGAACAGGAATAGGTGTTCTGCACATTGGAACCGGATATATATCCGCAAATTCCGCCGGCATACGCCACCTGTGAGGAAATATCTTCATTTAGTGCAGAAAAGCAATTGTACACGGCACTGTCCTCCGCAATACCGGCAATTCCTCCTGCATATACCGAACCGCCCTCTGCCGATATACTACCGTTTGAACTGCATTTATAAAATTGCGTCCCGGAGGAGATTCCACATATGCCGCCAATGTATGAATCCGATTTCTTCACCGTAATATCGACGCTCGCAAAACTTTCAATAAGGTATCCATCAGCGTCATACCCGCATATGCCTCCCACGGCCGCACTTTTTCCGTTTATGTTTATTCTGCCGGAATATGAACATCCGGAAATAATGCCGCTGTTATCACTGCAAATCCCACCAACAACGGCGTTGTCGCTGTTTTGCGATATATCACAGCTGACAATACAGTTATTTATCTGCCCGTTATTCTGACCGGCAATTATGCCCACCGAGCCTGCTTTAGCTGTTGTCAGCTGTCCGCGTACGGTACAGTTTTCAATAAAGCCGTAATTGCAGGCGGCTATTACCGCACCGTTCTCATTGGGGCTTGCCTTAACGTTGACAAGGTTCAGATTTCGAACCGTCCCTCCCGAAATATTGGAAAAAATTCCGCTTTCACCTTTAAGCTCAAGGTTGTATATCGTATGCCCGTTGCCGTCCAGTGTGCCGGAAAATCCAACAAGACCGCATACAGTCTTCCAAGGCAGCTTCATGGTAATATCTCTCCCGAGAATATAGTGTCCGGCGCTGTTTCTGCCCATCTCAAGGAGGTCATTGGCGCTTTCAATCACCTTCGGAAAATATGCGCTTTCTCCCACCTCCAGCACCGGCTGCGCAGAGGATTTAGGATATATTAGTCTGAAACCGTTATCTGCCTTTGCCCACTTATTCATGTTCCAGCCAATTTCCCGGTAGAAATCCCTACTCAGAAACTTGTCCCACTGTGTATCAAAGCCGTTCTGGGAGAACCGGCTTTCCTCCTCGGCGGCGGCATTGGTATCGGTACGGTCATAGGCGTAATTGTCACGGGTAATTCCGCCTTCCCTGTTGGTGGTAATTCTGCCGCTGTTTTTTGTCATGGAATTATATACCGTCATATTTACAGCCGCACACTTTTCTACCTCTCCGCCGGTATTTGAGCCGGCAACTCCCCCTGCATACATGTCCGACGTAACCGATTCGCATGCCGAAAGACAGCGGCTTATTCCGGAATAGTTTTGTCCGGCAATTCCTCCCGCACACACGCCGGCAGAAACGCTTTTCACTGCCGAAAGACAATCGACAACCGTGCCGCTGTTGCTGCCGCAAATACCGCCTCCGCTGCCGGTTTTTGCGCTAACCGCTCCTGTAACGGTACAACCTTCAATTATTCCGCCGTCGTTAATACCGGCTATTATTCCCACATTACGTTTTGCGGTTATTTCTGCGTCAACCGTAAGGTTTTTTACAGTTCCTCCTTCCAACACTGCAAAAAGTCCTACATTTTCATCATTTGAATTTATCTTAATTCCGCTGATTTTGTATCCGTTGCCGTCCAGAACACCGGAAAAACCTTGAACAGGCGTCCAGACGCCGTCCACGTCAATATCCGATTTCAGTATATATTCCTTGTCCGGGTGCTCCGCAATTTGCTCCAGCTGCAGGGAACTGTATATAACATACGGATTTACCGAAGAACCGTCTCCGGACGAAAAGGCAAATGCCCGCACATTTTTAAGCACAGCTCTGCGGCTTACGTTATCTTTTGTCACCGCCCGTAAATAAACATCATATTTATTGTTAAGACCGGCAAAAATATTGGCTTTTACCTTCGTATCCGCCGCCGGTACGGCACACAGGATTTTATCGGGAACGACAGCCGCTCCGTCCGCCTCCACAGCAGCGTAATACACGGTACATGGCATATTGGTTTCCAGTTCAAGGGAAATATTGTTAAACACTCCGTTGTCTGATAATCTTGGACTGCCGTTTATAAAATTTACGCGCAGCAAATCCTGCTGGCTGTATCGGTAGAGCAGGGAAAGAATTTCACTCTTTGTGATATTGTGTGCCGGATTACTGAACTGCCAGCTTGTGAACAGGTCATGCTCCAAAGCGTAAGCATAATATCTGCGGGCATAGGGCGACACACTGTGAAGTCCGATTCCTGATGCCTCTGCCTCATAAAAACGTCCTATAATCGTAACCGCATCTTCGCATTTAATCGGCTCATCCGGACGCATACGTCCGTCCTCGTAACCGAAAAGCATGCCGTTTGCCGCCGCCGCTGCTACGCTGTCTGCAAACCAGTCGCTGTCCGACACGTCTGAAAATACGTTAACTCCTCCCGAAAGCTTTAAAAACCGCACCGCAATAGCGGCAAATTCCGCTCGGGTCGCTTGTTTATCTCCGTCAAAATTCCCGTTTTCATCTCCAACGATTATTCCCTCCGCAAACGCTCTGGAGATATAATCCTCCTGCTGCGCCGCCGCTGTCTGCGCGGACATGACAAGCATCAGAAATAATAAAACAAATCTTTTCACATCCGCACCCCTTTCTCACATAATCGGCGAAAACAGCCTGAAAAAGCCTTCCTCAACCATTTTGATAAATCCGCGTTTCTTATATTCCTCCATCGTCAGCTCATGGCAGCGTTCCATATCGCTGCAGAAAATATCGTAATGCTCCACCGCCTTTTCCTGACTGAACATGAAGGCATTAACCTCAAACAGCAGTTGGAAACTTCGGATGTCGATATTCGTCGAGCCTACGGTCACAATCTTATCATCCACCGTAACCGTTTTTGAATGAATAAAGCCGGGATATAGGTAAACCTTTACACCGGCATCTAAAAGCTCGCCGGCATAAGACATGGTAGTATGATACACGTATTTTTTATCCGGCACACCGGGAATCATAACGCGCACGTCAATGCCCGATTGTGCCGCCGTTTGTATTGCCGTCATAAATGCCTGATCCGGCACGAAATACGGTGTCTGTATATACACATACCTCTTGGCGCTGTATATCATTTTTATTATTCCGCACTTGATTTCCTCGTCCTTTGAGTCGGGTCCGGACGCCACAATCTGCATAGGCAGCCTTCCGCAATTTTGCGGCACAACAGCTTTCTTAACCGGTATTTCCCTTCCTGTTGAAAATTCCCAATCCATGGCAAAGCACCGCGCTACGTATTCCACCGCTTCACCCTCAATACGGATATGCGTATCCCGCCAATTCAGATTCCTTTTTTTCGCGTTATTCATATATTCATCACCGATATTCATACCGCCCAGGTAAGCCGTCTTATCGTCAATGACCACGATTTTCCTGTGATTTCTGTGATTGATTTTGGACAAAGAAAAAATCCGTACCGGAAAAAACTCCGCCACCTCGCTGCCCTCAACCTCACGCAGACGGTTGAACAGCCTCCGGGGCGTGAGTATCGAGCCGAAGCCGTCATACATGAGCCGCACCTTAACACCCTGTTTTGCCTTTTTGTATAAAAGGTCAATGAGCTCATTTCCTATTTTATCGTTCCGTATGATAAAATACAATATATTTATACTTTCCTCCGCGGCTTCAATATCCTTAAAGAGGCAGTCGTACTTTTCCTTCGCGTCAGTAAATACTCTCACGTCGTTGTATTCTGTATATGGGAAATTATTATTAAGGAAGTAATTCACAAGCACCGAATAAGGCTGACTGGCAATATCCGGACGTTTAATGAGCTTTTTTTGCTCCTCCAGCAAATATTTTTCGTTCATCTCCAGCTTCAGCTGATATTTTCTCCGTGTGAACGCCTTTATTCCCACGCCGAAGATCAAAAATATCAGACCTCCCACAACGGGAAGCATGATAAGACACATAATCCATGCCATAGAAGCGGTGGGATTACGTTTCTGAAAGCACACAATTGTAATTATGATAGCGAAATTCAGCAGATACGCTATCCACAATAAATCTCCAAAGCTAATCATATTAATCTCCGTTCCGCCGCAATATACGCGGCAATTTTTTCGGAATGCGCAGATAAATCGTACGTCGGTGCCGGCAGGTTATTTCTTTTTAAGCCGGCAGGATATTCCGGCAATCACCGTACCGATAATCGTTCCGGCAAAATCAATAAAAACGTCTTGAACCAAGCTGCCGCGACCGGGCGAAAACAGCTGAATGTATTCATCGGCGCAGGCGGTTAACAGTCCCAGAAACAGTATGTAGATTATTCTGCGTTTGTACGGCATAGCGAAGCACAGCGCAATAAGAATTCCTTGCAGTGTAAATTCCGCGATATGCGCACTTTTGCGCACTATCACGACCAGCATTTGATTCTCAGCTTCAATACCTGCCTTTGACAGCAATCCGGAAACCAAAGTCACAATTCGTCCGCTTGACGCAGAGGACACCTCCGCGGTCTGCAGCGAATTGCTGAATATCATAAGCGTCGCCAGCAGTGCGGCAATAATATACGGTATTTTTCTCTTCACTATGCTCTCCCTCATTCACGTATTAATTCCATGTGTAAAACTTCTGCCCTAAATCACGTTTACACAGCCACGTTTACACAGCTAATTATAAATATATTTTACCACAAATTCTGATTTAGTTCAATATCAAAATTCCATAAATTACGGCATCTAATAAAAAAGGCTGCCACAAAATGTGAACATTTTGAAACAACCCCTTTTTATTATTCCCACATCCCCAGATTTGGCTTGGGCGTACCGAGGAACGGTGGTTTCTCATGATTGAACACCGCTATTGCATTGTCGGCAAAATCCTTGTATTCAAGCTCGCGGCTTCGTATAATGGTCTTTGGCGTTTTCAAGCCGATTTCGTACATCCAAATACCATTGTATCCTATCTTTTCCAGCTTGTCCGTCATCATATCCCAATCCAGCTTTCCTTCGCCGGGCAGCCAATGACGCTCGTTTATATAATCATAATCCGACACATGAATGGTTATAATTTTATCACCGACCATATCCATAAAATTCTTGTTGTTATCAAGAAGAAGGTGGTTTGTATCAAAGCAGACCCTGAGCTTGTCATTGGCGCTGATAAGCCTCAGAATTTCCTCAGCATTATGTCCGAGACAGCTTCGCGGCAAATCCTCAACGGCAATAACAGCGCCTCTTTCAGCGGCGAAATCCGCCAGCTCCGAAAGCGACTGCTTGGAATACTTCATAGCATCTTCCCTTACCGAATCTTCAATGGGTTCGCCGCTGGGATGAATCACGAATTTATCAATGCCTATATCCGCAGCCTTCCTTATAAGCTCCTTGTCAAATTCCACGGTAAAATCACGAATCTGTTTATCCGTTGAAGAAATATCCAGCTCTTCAAAAGGCATAAATGGCAAATGGTATGACCAGAGCCGAATTCCATATTCACCGGCGTTCTTTTTAATTTTCTTATAATCCAATTCCTGAATACGCGGCATTCCCACAGAGATTTCCACTGCAGAAATTTCCGCCGCTTTCAAGCCCTTGAATACTGCACCGCTTACAAGTCCGTCCACATCTCCTACAGAAAGCCCTACCTTGTACATAATTTTATCCTCCGTTCCAACATTGTTCGGCAACGCAAATTATAAGCAAACTGCCTTTCGCAGGCAGCATAAGCTGACAAATGTGTGTTCCTTGAGCAAAAAATGCCTAACAGAACCATGTGTTTTTAATATTACATGCCGCTCATAATCGTTACAAGAATTATATCACGGCACAAATATTTGTCAATACAACTTATTCATTTTTTTCTCCGTATGGCACATAATTGATAAACTAACATATTCTATTATCAGGGGTAACCCATATTTCATGAAAGGAAGTTGTTATATGAGCGAAAAATGCTGCACTCCTGAAAACGGCAGTTTTAAAGAGGCTGTATGTATACATACCGACAAGATATACGACAGCTGCAGAGAATAGCATTATGCAAGATAGATAACAGTATTTTCCGAACAGAAAAAATGACAAGAACAGCGCTTTAAACCATATAAATTAAAGCCGCTGCTTTTTCACCTATACATCTATGCCCGGTAATTGATAACAATCACGACAAACTATAAAATATTTCCGATAAAAGTCATAGAATATTTCCGGATTGCGAAAGAAAAAGCTCCTTGATAATATCTCTTCAGGCGAAACGTAGTAATCTTTGAGGGTATTGTAGAGTCCGTCCCGACTTCTGTAGTCCTTCACTCTGCAACAGAATCCGCCTCCTCGTCCAGAGTCTCTATGTAAAAACTTACGGGTCTGAAGCCATCATTGCATGAAATCATGGCAGATTTCCTGTTTTTCATCCAGCCGTCATACAGATTTTCTCCGCCATGCGCCAATGCCATAACAAACGGTGACATACTTTCCCATGCACTGCCGCACAGCCCGTCCGGCTTTTGCCAGCCATCAGAAATAAAGACCTGTCCCTCTTGCAAATTACAAGCATGCACTATAGGGTTTTCGTACTTCTCGATTAAATCGTCGTACCGTGCGGTCCTCATCACGGTAATTCTGCATTTTTTCATACTTTTTCTGACCAATCGTTATCCTTAAAGCCCACCAATACAAAATCATCGCCAACCAAAAGCGGTCTTTTTACAAGCATTCCGTCCGACGCCAAAAGCTTTAGCTGCTCATCTTCGCTCATTTCGTGCAGCTTATCCTTCAAATTCATGGACTTATACAGCATTCCGCAAGTGTTAAAGAATTTCTTGAGCGGCAGTCCGCTTTTAGCGTGCCAATCCTTTAATTCTTCATAGGTCGGATTATTTTCCTTCAGGTCACGGAGCTCGTATTCCGTGTTTTTCGCATCAAGCCATTTTTTTGCCTTTTGGCAGGTAGTGCACTTTGGATAAAATAAAAATTTTAACATGATAAATCATCTCCTTACTCAAATATTATATCATATATTCCTGTTAATTGCAAACATATTGAATTTATCGGCAAAGAAAGTTATCATACATGCTTATTCACCGATACAAATTTAACATTATTTTTTCGCAAATGCAATAAAAAAATTACATCCTTCGGCATAATGTTTCTCATACAGGACTGTTATAAATTTATTTGTAATATTAATTGACGAAAAAATGACAGCCCTGCCCAAGACAGAGCTGTCACCTTTTTATTTCTTTTCCATGAATCTGATGTATGTGCCAAGGCTATCAACATCCTCAGCAAGGGATTGAAAATGCACATAGCATAGACCATTTGGACAACTGCCTATTATTTCTCCGCCGCATACTTTATCATCATCTGCATACACGCTGAAGGTTTTTTCATCGCAGTCCCATAATACACGAACGGTACACCACTTATTATAGGGTATGCAGGAGCCGTCTATATTTACCGAGATTTGCGCCGCTTCACGTACATATGTATCGATGGGATTGAACCAGCGGTCTGTAAGAGAAAGCGCCACGCCCTTTCCTTTGTTCATGATTTCCGCCGTAAAAACGCCTTTTTTCCCGGCAGGAAAATTCCACACCGCGCCCTGAACTTCACTTATCAGCCTATCGTCCTTAATTCTTGAAATAAACAAAACATCCTGCTTTACCATGTCAGGCGAAGGAATCATAACGGCGCCGTGAGTACGGTTTAAGGCGCAATGCCCCGAATATCCGGAAAATCCGCCCATAATGCTCTTCAGATACACCTGTGTGCTTACATTCTGCAATCCACAGGAGAAGTCCTCGGTGCGGCTTGTTTCTTTTATCCAATCCCGGTCAAGCATAATTATACGCAGGCAGCATCGGCTTTGACCGTACGCCACAAGAAGTTTGTTCATGGGAAGCTCAACAATTTCGCACTGATGAACGCTTTTATCAAAACAATCCCTGTGACCGCCTCTTGTCCGGAAATCACTCTCGTTTCTTAATGGGTTAAGCGCCATTTCCCTGAAACCTTGCCAGGTTTTACCGTTATCTGACGAAACCGCAATATGATTGGCGTCACGATTTGTAAAGCAGTCCTCCCAACGTCCTCTTAACACCGTCTCGTCAACCGGAGGAACAGCAGACTTGTGTTCAAATTCCGGAAGAGGCTGGGTATTGCACCAAGTGAAAATAATGTCACCGTCCGTCATACGCCCGATTGTCGGCATGGTAAGGGTTGCGTGAAAATCAGTAGGCATCGGGTCGCTCCATGTTTTTCCACCGTCATAGGACATATATTTGTAATGATAATTATAGCTTGTTCGGAATATTATCATCAGTTCATCCTCTGTCAGCTTGATTATCGTTGGCTCACAGGAATGATTTTGCCATCGAATGTCCTTGTCGGGATATGTAATCGGATATACGTCCAGCGGCTTTAAATATTGTTTGTTCCATGTTTTTCCGCCGTCGGCGGAGGTAAACACGATTGAATAATATATTTCATCCGTAACATTTTCTCCGGTCGCAATCAAAAGTCCGGAAGATGCTGAGTAAATAACGTGCCTTAATATGTGCGCAGCATCGTCGCATACCTTGTATACCTCATAATTTGTATCGTCAGAGCCGGTCTTGCTGATAAGCGCATATATTCCGCTTCCGCCGTTTTTAAATTTCGGTGTAGGCTTTTCCGGGTCTAATTTTGCTGCGTCAATAAGCTTAATAAATATGTCCATTTCCGGAACATAAATACATTTACCCATAGCTGCGGGATTTTTTTCATAATGCTTTTCCCATGTCAGACCGCAGTCATTAGTGCTCAAATACGTCCTCACACCCGTATCATCAGACCGATTTTTGCAGTCATTTTTAAAATAGTACCGTATTTCACCGCTTCTCTGAACCGCAAAGCTGTCAACTGCATATCCGCCCGGATACGCAACCTCTGTAGGCTCATAAATACAAGAAAGCATTTCCTTCTTCTCTTCGGTGAGATTTTTCTCCATTTCCGCTATAATTCTTTTCACAGCCCATTCCTCCGTTCAATGGTTCCCAATACCGTTTTCAAC
>JAQXUJ010000046.1 GCA_029219925.1 Clostridiales bacterium
GTTATAAAAGCCGCCTGCTCGCTTGTAGGCAAGGTGAATTACTTTTGGGGCGGTAAATCGTCTGCTATCGGCTGGGACAGCGAATGGGGCAAGCTGAAAACAGTATCGGCAGAAGGCAGTAAAACAACCGGGACAAAAAGACCTTTCGGACTTGACTGTTCGGGGTTTGTTACTTGGAGCTTTATCAATTCCGGGTTTAATGCGTCAAACATAGGACACGGAACGAAAGGACAAATTGCAAAGTGCAGCCGAATATCTTGGAGCAGCGCACAAGCCGGGGATTTAGCCTTTTACGGTGATTTATCTCACGTCGGAATCGTTGCCGGAAAGGACGCTGCCGGAAATATCCTTGTGATACATTGTTCAAGCAGCAACAACAATGTTGTCATAACCACAAACGGCGGTTTCGGTTTTGCGGCACGACCGAGCTGTTATTAAGATTGGAGGAAAAATAAAAATGATTTTTAAGAAAATATTTATAGGCATATCGCTTATATTGTCATTATCGGCTACGGCGGCATTTGCAAGCGAACTGCCGTTTAATGATGTTACGGAACAAACACCGTATTATTCTGCCGTTGACAGGCTTTGTAATATGGGCATAATCAGCGGCTATGAGGACGGAACATTCAAACCGAACAATAAAATATCCATTGCAGAGGGTATTACGCTTGCGGAAAATTTGTTTGGTGACACTTCTGCCCTGCCCGATAAATGGGAGAATTGGTTTTCTGCAAAATGCGGCTGGAATAATCATATTGAATTGAACGGTTATCCGTTTCGTGGTGATTACAGTGCTGTGATGACATATGAAACTGCATCGGAGCTATTACTGAAATTAAATAATTTGCCGCCTATAAATGCGGCTATGTGGAACACTGATGTAAAATACGGCGGTTTTTCGGACTATACAAACACAATGTATGTGCGAGGTTACGAAAAACGTACTTCTTATTGCGGTATTACCCGTGCCGAATTTTGCAATATGCTTGTATTTATGCTCAATTATGACGGCGAATATGTTATCCCAAAATCGAGAGAGCAGATTATAGAGCCGGAAATATACGGGGGCAGCATTACAAACAGCCGTGAAACTATATTAAACGCCCAAAGCGAAATGATATGTGTTCCGGAATTTGTCCGAAAAGAATTTGCCGAAAGTGGCTATCGTCTGATACTTGTTTCAAATGATTATTGGACAGAATTATTTGATAATAAATATTCGGGCATCTACAATTCGCATAAAAAAGCAATATACATACGAATGGGATATTACAGCAGTATTCCCCACGAGTTCGGACATTATATACAGAGCGTTTTGCAAAATCATAATATAGCCGCCGATGAACGGCTGAAAAATCAGCTTGCAAAGTTAAAATTCACAGGCGATGACTATTTTATGACAAGTGATACAGAATTTTTTGCAGAGGCATTTGCGGAATACTGTAAAAATGGTAATCGACTGAAAGAAAGCTGCGAAGCTGTTTATACCTATATAGATAATGCGTTAAATGCTTTTTCAAACCTATATCAATAAGCACAGATGGGAAGCGTGACAACTGCTTGCTTCCCGTGAATTTTTAATTAAATGGTATAATATATAATGGGGTAAAAAATTCAAAATCGGAGGTGAGCGAAATATGCAGGAGGAATACGGATATGTACGGGTATCCTCAACCGACCAAAATGAGGACAGGCAAATGCTTGAAATGAAAAAACTCGGCATAAAGCAAAGTAATATCTTTTTAGACAAGCAGTCCGGCAAGGACTTTAACCGACCAAGCTATCAAAAATTGCTTACAAAGCTGAAAAAAGGCGATTTGCTCTATGTCAAATCAATAGACAGGCTCGGCAGAAACTATAAGGAAATACAAGACCAATGGCGGATACTTACAAAGGATATGGAGGTTGATGTTGTAATTATTGATATGCCAATGCTCGACACAAGGACATATAAAGACCTGATGGGAACATTTATTGCTGATTTGGTGCTGCAAGTGCTGTCATTTGTTGCGGAAAACGAGCGTGTTAATATCCGCAAACGACAGGAAGAAGGCATACGGGCGGCAAAGCTGAAAGGAATAGCTTTCGGACGACCGATGATAACGGCACCGGATAATTTCGGCGGTTTGGTCAAGCAATGGGAACGAGGTCATATACGGGCTGAAGATGTGGCGAAGGAGTGTAATATGAGCATTGCCACATTCTACCGCAGGCTTCGTGAATACAGACTTGCAAAATAAAATCTACTATCACAAAGTACACCTTTTGATAGTAGATTTTTTTATGCTCAAATATCGCTTTTCGCTTGTTTTTGCAAGAATATTATACCAAAAATCACTTCGACTGTCAATAAAAAAGGGCAAAATCAAATTTTAACAGCTTTTTTCAAAAGGTGTACTTTTTGCTAAATGCGGCACGGTACACGGTGAACGGAGTTGATAAATATATGAGCAATGATAATTTAAGAAAACACCGCTGCTGCTTTACGGGACATCGCCCTGAAAAATTAACCCTTTCCGAAAACGAGGTAAAACCTCTCTTGGAAAAGGCTATTGACAATGCAATAGCGGACGGTTATGTAACCTTTATAACGGGAATGGCAAAAGGCACGGATATATGGGCGGCGGAAATTGTGCTTGAAAAGAAAAAGCAGAATGACGCTCTGCACCTAATCTGTGCCGTGCCGCACCCCGATTTTGAGAAACGGCGTGGATTTTTTGAAGAACGGCGGTATGACCGTATCATAAAAAATGCCGATTATGTTACCACAATCAGCGACCATTATTATAAGGCTTGCTATCAAAAACGCAACGAATGGATGGTTGACCGTTCAAGCCTTGTAATTGCCGTTTGGAACGGACAGCCAAGCGGGACAAAGAATACAATAGATTATGCCAAAAGGAAAAATGTACTTGTTCATAATGTCATAAAATGAAAACAATATAGGCAAATTGTTGACAGCTTCACTGAATATTACTATGTTAATGGTAAAATAATAGTAGTAAAGGAGTTGTCGAACTATGAAAAAAATTACAGACAAAGCAATAAAAAAATTCAGAGAATATCTTATATGCGAGGAAAAGGCTAAGGCTACGGCAGAAAAATATATCCGTGACTTAACAGCTTTCGCTGTTTGGCTCGGAAGCAGAGAGCTTTCAAAAACAGAGGTTTTGGAGTACAAAGAGTATCTAATTGAAAATTATGCCCCGGCGAGTGTAAATTCCGTTATATCTTCACTCAACAGCTTTTTTGATTACAGTGGACAATATGCCTTAAAGGTGAAAACACTTAAAATTCAGCGGCAGATATTTGCCCGAAAGGATAAAGAGCTTACCAAAGCCGAATATGACCGACTTTTGTCAGCGGCAAAAAGCAAAGGCAACCGAAAATTATATTTGCTTATGCAAACGATATGTGCTTGCGGCATAAGAGTGTCGGAGCTGCGATACATCACAACCTCTGCAATAAAGGCAGGCAGAGCGGAAATAAACCTTAAAGGCAAAATGCGTGTTGTTATTATCCCCTCCGACCTTTGCAAAATGTTAAAACGATATGCGGCGGAGGAAAAAATATCAGACGGAAGTATTTTCGTCACCCGAAACGGAAAACCTCTTGACCGTTCTAATATATGGAAGCTGATGAAAGCACTGTGCGAGAGTGCCAATGTAGCAAGAGATAAGGTGTTTCCTCACAACCTCCGCCA
>JAQXUJ010000047.1 GCA_029219925.1 Clostridiales bacterium
TCCGTATCAGAGTTAATGTCAAAGCCCTTGTATTCCATAGCCTTGCATATCAAAACTGCCATTTCCTGTCTTGTAATTTCCCTGTTCGGATATGCCATGCCGCCGTCGCCGCTCATTATGCCGGCGCGTGCTGCCGCCATAATACCGGGGTAATACCAATCGGTTTCCGTCGTGTCCGTAAAGGCACTCTTTTCTTCCTCCGCCGTCTCGGCAGGCATTTCAATATTATATATACCTGTAAGCATCGTTATAAATTCCGCCCGGGTAATATTTCCTTCTGGCTTAAAGCTTCCGTCCTCATATCCCGAAACTGCCTTTCTAGCATTGAGAAAACGTATAGCCTCATATGCCCAATGTGTTTCGGGCACATCTGTATAAATCTGTGCTGCTGATACCAGCGGTGCATTTTCGTCCTTTTTTACAGGTGCCGCAGTTTGCTTCGGCAGTACCGCAAAAGAACCGCCGCCTCCTCCGCCCCCGCCTGATGACTGTCCGGGATTAGGCGTTGGGGTAGGTGTTGGCGTAGACGTTGGAGTCGGAGCAATACTGTAACGGTCAATCCAACTCGCCATATCAGTAAGATTATTAATCGTAGCCTTTACATCTGCTGACAACATTGCATTTGACGCACCCAGCTTATCTATTGTCTCAAAGTGAGTTTTATTATATCCGATTACATCAGCGTACTCCTGAATCAGCTGCAGGAAATATTCGCCGTTTATTGTATAATTATAGTTAGCCATTACTACAGCTTCACTAAATGCGTCTTTAAAGTCTGCCGCATTAACAAAAGTGCGGCTGCACAGACGTTCGGCAACGCTTTCCTTCATCGATGTATAGTATTCATTTACCGGCAAACCGAACGCTGACGCATAGCTGTCAATAAGTGTAGAAATCGTATCCGAATTTTCAACATTGCATAGCTTTCCGATTGCAATTTCTGTAACGATTCTGTCCTCAAAGGTTTTAATGTCGCTCAGTGTTTCAAATCGAATTGTGTCGCCATAGCTTATAAGGCGTTCTGCCAATCTATTTAGCTCGTCTGCGCTCAAATCGCTTAATTCCGTTACGTTGACTCTATCCATTCTTGACAAAGCAAGACGTCCTCCGCCGACAAGAAATTCTGTCATTTCGGAAACGGAATGATTGTTTACTGCCGTATTGTATGCCGAAATAATGCTGTTCTGTCTTGCAAGATATGCGGCAACGCTCGCCTGGTCGTTCTCATTAAGAGGCGGTTCCTCGTGGCTTTCCGTTGCTTTTACGGAAACATCCGTAAAGTATGAATACTTTGCATTTTGCGCACCACTTAACAGCTCAATCCTTGATGTGCCTATATTTTTAAACGGGTTCAAATCCTCACAGCTGCCCGATGCGTTTGTAACTTCAATATTTCCGTTATACATCACCCTGCTTCCGTCGCAGGTTTTAAGCTCCCATGTAATCACTCCTGCATAGTCGACATAATCACATGTAAGCTTAAGTGTATATTCTGTACCGGACAAAACTTTTCCGTTTGTTCCGCCTGCAATTTTTGTTCTCGCACCGTCTACAGCTTTAATAAGCGCCCAGCCCGGTTCATTATTTCCGTTTCTGTTCTTATGGAATTCATAGTAATTGTTTCCGTCATTATGTACCATAAAGCGAACACCGGTAACCAACTCAGCGTCAGTTTTAAAGGTAGCCTTTATCTCCTGTTTGCCGCCTGCCGGAACATCTATTTCCAAAATTGCCGTTGTAAAATTGGCGGTATCATTATAAAGGTTTGTAGCCGGAACGCACATTGACGATTTGCTGACCGACGCATATGAAACATCTGCAATCTTAAGGTCTGTTGAAAGGGCAGTCAGTATTCCTTTTTTGCCGTTTGACGCCCAGACGCCTATACGTTGTGAAAGCGTATTCTTATCATATGCTGAGAAATCATCATTATATTTAAAAACCCAGTCGCTTCCGTCATCAAGCTCGTCAACCGAATATACTTTAACATCGGTATATGCACTTCCCGATGCAAGTCCGCCTCCTCCAATCAGCGCGAAAGTTGTATCGTTAGTCTGGGAAAAAGGATTTTCTACCGTAAAAGTATGCCAATCAATACCCAAATCGTCCGTTCCGGCCATTGCCTTATCATCACTGTCCTTGATGCGCCATTTGATTACATCACTGCTGTACGCAATCTCAAGGTTATACATTCCCTCATTAAGCTGTGAGCTCGTGTCGCTTATTTCCATCACGGTACGGCTGTTTGATACGCTCTTTGTCAGAGTGTATGCGTGGGCCATTCCAAAGGACAGTTCGTAATAGTTTCTGTTGCTGTTATGCAAATAAAACCGCACGCCGCTGACTATATTTTCCTTCTTTTCAAAAGTTACGGATACTTCGTTTGCACCTTCTCCGGAAAGCGTACCCGTATAAATCGCAGCAGAAAACCTGTTTGCCTGTTCCTCTGCTGTTGTTGAGGGTACAACCAGATATTTAGTTTCACCGGATTGCTTTACAGTCAGCTGCTCTGATGTTTTATTTGCCTTAAAACTCCCAAGAGTCGTCGCCGAATCACCGTCCGTAAACGCCGAAAAATTTTCGGAGTATATTTCTGTCTTCCCTGCATCCGCACATACTATGCCTTGGAGTAACATAACTGCGGCAAGCACAGACGATAGCATTCTTTTCATAAAATCTCACCTTTCTCTTAAAACATTGCCTCAAGGAGGTCTCCCTGACTGCATTTTATATCAATATTATTATATCATATCTTTTATCACAAATAAAATAGACAATTTTTGTCCACTTTTAATGTTCACTTTCAACAAAAACTTCTTTAATTTCATAAATATTTATTTTTTTCGATTATTCAACAAAAAAGGATGCTGCATAGTACAGCATCCTTTCCTAATTAGGCTTAGAAAATATCCTTTTTGTTTTTTAAATACCGCTTAATTATTATTGCAACGGACAGAAGCACACAGGCAAGCAGAAACAGCGGAACCAGCCACTTATTGCCGGAATCCTCCTGAGTGGACTTCATATCGGTCCATAAATTCTGCATCATTAGATTTGCCTCGTCCGACATATTGGCGAAAACTTCGGTTTTATCATCCAGAAATTCATCGTCAAGATATGATATACCGTCTTCCTTCACCTCGTCGTCAAGCATTTCATATGCCGCTCCGTTCGGCGTTGAATAACCGATATAAGAGGTTGTTGCATACGCCACATCAGGCTCGCACATAAAGTTAATGTAAAGCTCCGCGGCTTCCTTTTGTCTTGCGCCGGTCGGAATACATATAGCGTCAAAAAACAGATTTGTTCCGCTTTTCGGTATCGCAAAGCTTAAATGGTCATATTCGTCCATCAGGGTTACCGCATCACCGGCGTAGTAAGGCGCCAAAACCGCTTCCCCCGCGCCCATTTTATCAAAGACCTCGTCCATAACATATGACTGCACCAAATGCTTCTGTTCCTTCAGCTTTTCCGCCGCATTCTTTAGCTCTTTGGGGTCTTCGGTATTCATGGAATATCCCAAAAGCTTTTCCGCAATTGCGAAAGCGTCACGGGGATTATCGAACATAAGTATACTGTCCCTATATTTCTCGTCCCACAAAATATCCCAGTCTATTTCTTCGGGCGGAACATCTATGGCGCTGTTATCATATATAATCCCCACAGTACCCCACGTATACGGCACGGAATATTCATTTTTCGGGTCATACAGCTTACCTTTGAAGCTGTCCATGATATATTGGTAATTGGGAATATTCTCAAAATTCAGCTTTTGAACCATTCCCTCTTTAATCATTCTCGCTATCATATAGTCCGAAGGAATAATAATATCATAATCTGCACCGCCGCCTTTGAGCTTAGCGTAAAGTTCTTCATTGTTGGCATAGGTGGAGTAATTGACGTTAATCCCCGTCAGGTTAGTAAATTCCGTATTTACATCCAGAAGTCCGTCGCTGCCGTCCGAAATGTACTCGCCCCAGTTATATACATTTATTGAAATTCCCTTGCCCTTGAATTTCTGATAAAAATCCGGATTATCAATCGTCAGTGTCTGCTGTTCGGTGTCCTCGTCATCGCTTAAATGCTGATAATGACATCCGCAAACGGACATAACAATCAGCACTGCCATTAATAGAGAAAGTAATCTTTTCATTTTGCCTCCTCCTTTATGCTGCGGTTTTCCACAATGTTTTTCACAATCAGAACCGCCACTACAACGACAAATATTATTGTTGACAGCGCGTTTATTTCAGGACTTACCTTACGGCGTGTCATAGAATAAATCGTAATAGGCAAGGTCTGTGATGTGGGTCCCGACGTGAAATAGCTTATTATAAAATCGTCCAGGGAGAAGGTAAAGCTCATTAAAAATCCCGATACAATCCCCGGCATGATTTCGGGAAGCACTACCTTGAAAAATGCCTGAACAGAATTACAGCCCAAATCCTGCGCCGCCTCATATAAATTCGGATTCATCTGGCGGAATTTCGGCATTACGTTAAGCACAACATAAGGCACATCAAAGGTAATATGCGCTATCAGCAGAGTCGCAAATCCAAAGCTGAACTTCATTCTTGCCGAAAAAAACACAAAAAGAAGCATAAGCGATACACCTGTGACAATCTCCGGATTGATTATGGGAATATTATTTATGTTCATCACAATCATTTTCGGGATTTTCTTCATATTATTAATTCCTATTGCTGCGGCGGTACCCAAAATTGTGGAAATAACAGCAGCGCATACCGAAATTATCAAAGTATTGCGAAGCGATGTCAGAATCAGCTCATTTTGAAAAAGGCGTACATACCAGTCAAAGGTAAACCCCGAAAAAACGGTTCTGCTTTTTGTTGTATTAAAGGAATATACAATAAGCACAAATATCGGCACATACAGAAACATGAGTACAAGAGCCATGTAGATTTTAGAAACTTTTTTCATCTGCCGCACCTCCTATATCAGAACCCGGTCCTGGTCATCGCTGTCAAATTGATTCATAATAGTCATAATCAAAAGAACAATAACCATCAAAACCAAGGAAATACCGGCGCCCAAATTCGGGTTATAGGAATTTCCCAAAAACTGCATTTCAATAAGGTCGCCTATAAGGAGGTTTCCTCCGCCGCCCAACATACGTGAAATTATAAACGTACTTATTGCCGGAACGAAAACCATCGTTATGCCGGATGTTACTCCCGGCAGACTAAGCGGCAGCACAACCTTCAAAAGCACCTTCTTGCTGTTGCAGCCCAAATCCTGCGCCGCTTCAAGAAGGCGCTTATCTATTTTTACCATGACTGAATACAGCGGTAATATCATGTACGGAATATAGTTATAAACCATTCCCAAAACAACCGCTCCCTGAGTATTCAGCATTTTATACGGTCCCAGTCCGAACAAGTGCAGAAATGAGTTTATTATACCGTTATTGCCCAAAAGCGTCATCCATGCGTATGTACGCAGAAGAAAATTCATCCACATGGGCAGCATTACAATCATAAGCATTGTGCTTTGATGCCGCTTTTTCATAGTGGACAGGATGAATGCCACGGGATATGAAATCACAAGACAAATAACTGTTGCAATTGCCGCCAGCCAGATTGAACGCACAAAAATATTTGAATACTGCGCCACCTCGGAAATATAATCAAGCGTAAAGTTGCCGTCACCGTCGGTAAATGCAAAATATGCCACCATAGCCAAAGGCACAACGATAAAAACAATTGTCCAAACAATATATGGCGAGGAAATCAATTTCTTATTCATGCCTTATCCCTCATCTTTCTCATAATATGAATATCATAAGGGTCAAAGGTAAGTCCTACCGCACTTCCAAGCTCGGCAGCCTTTGTTGAATGAACAAGCCATGAGTAATCATATGCCTCTATCACCATTTCGTAATGAACACCCTTAAAGGTGACAGTTTCCACTACTCCCGTTATTTTTGCGTCATTTACGTCGATAAGACGTATGTCCTCGGGACGAATTACCACGTCAACCGGGGTATCCTCGCCAAACCCCTTGTCAACGCACTCAAACTCTCTGCCGCATATTTCCACCAGAAAATCTTTTCTCATTATTCCGTCAAGAATATTACTTTCGCCGATAAAATCCGCAACAAAAGCGTTTATAGGCTCATTATATATGTCAACAGGAGTTCCGATCTGCTGAATATCGCCGTTATTCATAACAACAACAGTGTCGCTCATGGTAAGAGCCTCCTCCTGGTCATGGGTTACATAAATAAAGGTAATTTCCAGTCTTTGCTGGATAGCCTTCAGTTCTGTCTGCATTTCCTTTCGCAGCTTTAGATCAAGAGCGCCCAAAGGCTCGTCCAAAAGCAGCACCTTAGGCTTGTTTACAAGAGCACGCGCAATTGCTACCCTCTGCTGCTGACCTCCCGAAAGCAGATTCACCTTTCTTTTCTCAAATCCACGTAGGTTCACAAGCTCAAGCATCTCGGCAACGTTTTTTTGTATCTGCTTTTCGGGCATCTTTTTTACACGAAGTCCGAACGCAATGTTATCATATACGTTCAGATGCGGAAAAAGTGCGTATCGCTGGAATACCGTATTAACGTTGCGCTTATATGGCGGCACATTATTTATCACCTTGCCGTCAAAGCTGACAGTTCCGCTGTCCGGCGTAAGAAAACCCCCGATAATACGCAAGGTGGTTGTCTTTCCGCAGCCGGAGGGTCCCAAAAAGGTTACGAACTCCTTGTCCTTAATATCAAGACTGATATTGTTTAAAATTGTTTCTCCGTCGAAGGTTACGTTTACGTCCTTCAAGCTGATAATATTTTGCATTTATCTACCCCCAATTTTGTATAATAATACAATTTTAAAGCATTTTCGCTAAAAAATCAATAGTTTTTAAAAAAATAAGTAAAAATGGCACACAAAGACCGATGTCCCCAACAGACATCGGTCCATATCCGTATGTAGCATAAATGCTACATTACTGTTTATACATAACAACCTCCTAAAATCTTCTCTATACTTTAAAAGGCTAAAAATTTTCCAGTCCAAAACTCACAGCCAATGCGTCGTTAACATTCTGCATGAGCTTTTTATCCAAATGTGCAATCTTTTCCCTTAAACGCTTTTTGTCTATGGTTCTGATTTGCTCCAATAATATCACAGAATCCTTATATAGTCCATATTCGGAAGCAGATAATTCAATATGCGTCGGCATTTTTGCCTTGTTAATCTGCGACGTGATAGCCGCTGCGATTACCGTCGGACTGTACTTGTTTCCGACATCATTCTGGATTATCAAAACAGGTCGAATACCGCCTTGTTCGCTGCCTACAACAGGACTCAGATCGGCGTAATAAATATCTCCTCGTTTTACAATCACCACTATTCACACTCCGTCAGTTTTTCCTCACAAGCCGACAGCGCCTGGCTGTCAGACTCAAAACACATCTGGGCTAACGAAAGATTTAAAGAAGCCATTTCCCTGTAGCCTCGCTTGAGTTGATTATCCCTTTTGCACCTTTCGTATATCTCACGAAGGGATTTGTTTCTAACCTTATCAAACTTCATACCGGACATGACCTTTTTTAATTGTGACAAAGCAATCAGGCCCCCTGTTATTAGTTTTACGACATTATAATTTTTCCAGATAGTTCAGTTCTTTTCTTTCCCTTCCTTTCTCTTTGTAAATTCTCGGAATACGCTTCGATACCAGACACAAAACCTCATAATTAATTGTGCTCATCCACTCTGCGATATTATCCGCTGTTATTAGCCCATTGCCAAATATGATTACTTCGTCACCTACATTGATATTATTGACATTTGTGACGTCAATCATACATTGATCCATGCAAATTCTGCCTATTACTTCGCAAAGTTTTCCACCTGTTTCCATTTTTGCCTTTTGTGAAAGGCATCTCAAATATCCGTCTGCATAACCGACCGGTATGGTAGCAATTTTAGTATTCCTGTCGGTTATGTACGTCTTTCCATAGCTTACGCCTACGCCGCTTTCAACGGTTTTTAGAAAACTCACACGCGATTTGAGCGTCATTACGGGCTTTAGCGAAAGCCTTGTTTTATCTACCTCGTCCGAGGGATAATATCCGTATAAAATCACACCTGCGCGCACCATGTCAAGGTGCATTTCGGGATACATCATAATAGCTGCACTGTTGGCAATATGCCTGCACGGAATTTTCAGCCCCGCCGCTTCAAGCTCACCCGTAAGCTTAATGAACCTATTAAACTGAAGATAGGTGTAATCGGAATTTGCTTCATCAGCACAGGCAAAATGCGAAAAAATACCGTCAATTTCAATTCCCGGCAACTTAGAAATCCGCAAAATTTCTCTTATTAACTCTGAATTATCCTCGCCGGCGACAAAGCCGACCCGCGACATTCCGGTGTCAATTTTCAGATGAACTTTAACCGTTTTTCCAAGCCTTACAGCACTTTCAGACAATACCTTTGCAAATCTCATATCCGAAACGTTCGGCATAATGTCATAATTTATAATCTCATCGGCCTCTTCTGCGCAGGATGCGCCGAGAATTAAAATCGGATTGCTGAGTCCTGCCCTTCGAATTTCCTTTGCTTCATCAAGCATAGCAACGGCAAAGGAGTCTGCGCCGTTTTCCGCCATTACGCGACAGCATTCTCGGTATCCGTGACCGTATGCATCCGCCTTTACAACAGCCATCAGTCTGGATTTTCCGATAATGCTCTTGATATTTGTTATATTATATTTCAGCGCATCAATATCTATTTCTGCCCATGTTCTGTTCATTATTCTTAAGTCCTTTTTATTTTATCATATTTTCCGCCGGTTTTCCACAGGTAATATGTGGGAAAGGGCGTCAATTATATCCGGTGCGGTAACAGCGTCCTCGGTAAAAAGTTTTTTTGCCTCGTCGCCTGCTTTTCCATGCAGATAAACCGCAAGTTCCGCCGCATTATAAGGCGTAAGTCCTCGGGCAGCCAGCGCTGCGGTCATACCGGCTAAAGCGTCGCCGCTCCCCGCCGTCGCCATGCCCGGATTGCCTGTCATGTTAACCGACTGCTCCCCATCAGGTGCTGTTATTATACTATGATTTCCTTTTAAAACAAGTGTCAGTCTATGCTTTAAAACAAAATCTTTTGAAATCGAAAAACGGTTACTGTCAACAAATTCCGCCGTTTTGTTTGCCAGCCGTGACATCTCCATAGAATGAGGCGTTAATATAACGTCCGCCCGGCAATTTTTCAACATACCGGGGTTTTTTGCAAGTGCGAAAAGCCCGTCTGCATCGATAATAACCGGTACTTTTGCCTCGGTAACTACCTTTTCCAAAAGCTTCTGTACCGATTTATCACGTCCTATGCCGTTTCCAAACAGAACCGCGTCATAGTCCCGCATTTTTTCGACAATATTTTCCGCATCCTTTTCAAAATCGACAGGATAGGTCATTGCCTGCATTAAAGAGGATTGTACAATGTCATTGATTTCTTTCGGCACGCAAGCTGTAACCAGCCCCGCGCCCGTTCTGAACGCCGCTTTACATGCCATAACCACTGCGCCTGCCATACCGACGCAGCCGCCGATTACAAATATTTTGCCGTAATCGCCCTTGTGAGAATTTGTACAGCGCACCGGCATTATTTTTCTTATATATTCTTCTGAAAGCGTCTTCACTGTAATGTCTTTAAACGCCTGTTCCGGTATTGATATATCGGCCGTAACGACATCTCCGGCAAAATCGGCTCCCGGAAAAAGCAGCAGCCCACGCTTATACGCGGCAAATGTCACGGTCTTATCGGCATTAACTGCACATGCCGCTTCACCGTTGTCCGCATTAATTCCCGACGGAACGTCCACCGCCAAAATATATTTCCCATATTTGTTGACCGTTTCAATAACCTCACGCAACGACGAACGTATTTCACCTCGAATTCCCGTCCCCAAAATTGCATCCACTGCGCAATCGGACAGTAACAAATCTTCTCTTAGATTTTCGGTATCGACACAAAAGGTCACTCCCATGTTTTTTAATATATTATAATTTGTCAGTGCGTCACCGGAAAAATCATCGCCCAAGATAAGGTATATTTTGACACTTTTACCCATGTTCAGCAAATGCCGCGCTATTGCCAGTCCATCTCCACCGTTATTTCCTTTACCGCACAGCACAGTGAAGCTGCTGTATTCCGAGATTTCCCTCACGCATGACAAAGCGGCATTCTCCATAAGGACAATGCCGGGTATGCCGAATTTTTCGCTTGCAATCCTGTCAATACCGCGCATTTCCTCTGCGGTACAAACATGTTTAACCATTTCAACTATCTCCATTTCGCCGCTGATACAGCTTTTGCCAAATCCGGGCAATGCCGTAATCGCCGCACCGTAATTTTTTTCAGTTTTCCGTAAATAATTGAGCAAACCTTTATTTTTCCAGAATAACATATGCCATTGCCAATTCCTTGGTGTGGGACAGGGAAAGATGTATATTCGTTATTCCAAGCCCGCAGCATATTTCCTCTGCACTGCCCGAAAGGCTGATGTAAGGCTTTCCAAGCTCATCACGCAAAATTTCAGTCTCGGTCAGCTTAAACCCCCGTATACCGGTTCCCAGCGCCTTTGAAAACGCTTCTTTTGCGGCAAAGCCTGCTGCAAGAGATTGACAGAAGCTCGGTCTGTCCTGCAGCATTTCTCGTTCTCTCTCGGAAAAATAGCGTTTTGAAAACCTTTCCGCATAACTCTCAAGCCTGGAAATCTCACATATATCGCAGCCTATGCCGTAAATCATAGAATATCTTCCTCTTTTATCGTGACGGCACCGGGATTTTCACTTTTAAGATTTTTCAAAATTTTTGCATTCGGCTGAAAATAAACCCTCACCCTGGAACCGTCCTTGTTGAAATCAACATAGTAAACCGATTTTCCCGTAATATCTCCCGTAAAGTCATACATTTTCACGCTCGAATCGGCGGGAGCAAGTCTTCCGTTTGCCGGTTCGCAGCAGGCAATCTCCTTAAAATTAATGCTCATTACGCGTTTACGCATTTTTTTTGCCATTATCTTGTCAATATCAAGAATACTGTTTGTAAGAATATATTCGTATTCAATATCGTTGCTGCGTATAATATATGCCACTCCGTACCAAATTCCCGCAACAACCAGGACTGCAATGGCGGCAAATCTTAAAAAGAACATCATAATAGCCATTGACAGAATTACAGCCAAAATAACACACAATACATTAAGAACGCTATCCTTTGCAGATTTTTTGTGCTTTACCATGTACTCGCAAAAAATATCCATTTATTCAACCTCTTTCTTTAAGATTTCGCACAGCTTTTGCAGTGCCTGTCCGCGGTGACTTACTGCATTTTTTTCCTCAGGCGTCGCTACACCAAAGCATTTTTGTATTTTATTGCAGAAAAAGAGAGGATCGTAACCAAATCCGCCGCTGCCGTGCTCTTCGGTCATAATTTCGCCGTCAATTCTGCCCTCGGCAGTTATTTCTCTTCCGTCCGGAAAGATGAATGCCAATGATGCAATGTATTCTGCATGCCTGTTTGTTTTCCCCTGCATCATTTCAATAAGTTTTTTATTTCTGTCTGCGTCGGTTGCGTCCTCGCCCGCAAATCTTGCTGAATACAGTCCCGGAGCGCCGTCCAAAGCGTCAACGCATAATCCGGAATCATCCGCAATTACGGGGCAAGCGCACATAAGCGATACCGCGCGAGCCTTTATAAGCGCATTTTCCTCAAATGTAGAACCGGTTTCCTCAATTTCAAGATCAAGCCCCATATCCTGCATGGGTACAATCTCAAAACCAAGCTCGCCGAGCACCTCCTGAAATTCACGAACCTTTCCTCTGTTGGTAGTTGCCGCAACTATTTTCATCTGTTTTACCGTCCGCTTTCTTAATATTTTTAAAACTCTTTTATAATTATATCACTCAAAAGCCTTGCCGTCAATAATAAATTATGTTATAATAATATTATATATGTTTTATAGGGTATTTGAAAATGGACGAAAATATTACAATAGGCGGCAGAGTATTTGAAATTATATATCAAAACACAGAAAACGGCTATACTGTTTGCGAAATCGACTCGCCCATCGACGGGCTGTTTACGGCAACGGGGTATATGCCGTATCTTAGTGTGAACGAAAATATTCTGGTTACCGGCACATGGACAGTACATCCCGATTACGGCGAGCAGCTCCGTGTATCCTACTACGAGACGGTTATGCCTACCGATGAGCAGGCAATCATTGATTATCTCGCCTCGGGCATAATCTACGGCATCCGTGAGGCAACCGCAAAAAAAATTGTTGAACGCTTTGGTACCGAAACCCTCAACATAATGCTGACCGACCCCATGCGCTTGAGCGAAATAAAAGGAATTTCCGCATCGAAAGCGGAAAAAATCGGCAAATCCTATCTTGAGCTTCAATCAATGCAGAATATTATTATGTTTCTGCAGCAATACGATATTTCAACCAATCTTGCCGTAAAGGTACACCAGGCGCTGGGCAGCAATGCTGTTAATATTATCAAAGAAAATCCGTATATTCTTGCGGACGCAGTAGAAGGAATCAGCTTTAAAACTGCCGATAATATTGCTCATCTGCGTGGGCTGCCAAAAAATCACCCCATGCGTATTCAGTCATGCATAAAGTATATTTTAAATACGGTGGCATATAATTACGGACACACATATCTTCCCGAAGACACATTAATAAAGGACGCACTGACATACCTTGCTGTCAGCGAGGAGGAAATTCAGAACGGAATAACCGCATTGGAGCTTAAAAATGAGCTGTACCGGTCCACTGTCGGCGCTGACAGGGCATGCTACCTTTCTCTTTTCTATACTGCGGAGCAATATACCGCCCGTCGGCTTGCCTCCCTTTCGGTTACCGAGCCTGCATATACGCTTCCGAGTTCTGAAATTGATGCAATTATTTCAGACATTGAGGTCCGGGAAAACATTGAGCTTGATGAGGAGCAGAAAAAAGCAGTATATGCTGCAGTATATAATGGCTGTGCGGTAATAACCGGAGGTCCCGGTACAGGAAAAACAACCACAATTAATACGATTATTAAGGTTTTGGGAGCAATGAACCTTTCGGTAGCTCTTGCCGCTCCCACGGGACGTGCAGCAAAACGCATGAGTCAGGTTACAGGGATAGAGGCAAAAACCATACACAGGCTTTTAGGCATGCAGCCCGGAGATGACAGTCGGACCGCACGCTTTACTTATAATGAATCCAACCCGTTAATTTACGACGTTATCATCCTTGATGAGGTAAGTATGGTGGATATACTGCTTATGCATTCCTTTTTAAAGGCGGTAAAACGCGGCGCAAAGGTGATTTTTTCCGGGGACAGCGACCAACTTCCATCAGTCGGTGCCGGGAATGTGCTGAAGGATATTATTGACAGCAATTTGATACCGGTCATTCATTTAAAGCACATTTTCCGTCAGGCTCGTGAAAGTCTCATTGTTATGAACGCCCATAAAATCAACTGCGGCATTATGCCCGATTTGACGACACATAACAAGGATTTCTTTTTCCTTAACCGTTCGAGCAGCGATGTTGCGGCGGCAACGATTATCGACCTTTACCGAAATCGTCTGCCTCAAAGCTACGGGTTTAACCCGCTGACCTCAATTCAGGTGCTGTCACCGTCAAAAAAAGGGGATGCCGGCTCTGTGCGCCTTAATCATGAGCTGCAGAAAAGCCTCAACCCTCCCGACATGCTTAAACAGGAATATGTTTACGGCAAAACAATATTCCGTGTAGGCGATAAAGTCATGCAGATAAAAAACAACTATGATATTGTATGGACGCGCCCCGGCGGTGAGCATGGCTCGGGCATCTTCAACGGTGATATGGGCATTATTGACAGCATATCGGTTAAAGACCGACAGATGATTATAATATTTGATGATGACAAGGAAACGGAATACAGCTTTAATGACCTTGACTGTCTGGACCTCGCCTATGCCATTACAGTACATAAAAGTCAGGGCAGTGAATTTCCGGTCGTAATAATTCCGATGTGTCATTTTGCGCCGATGCTAATGTGCCGAAACCTTCTTTATACCGCGGTTACCCGCGCAAAAAACATGGTAATTCTTGTGGGGATGCCGTCGGCGTGTGCCGCAATGGTTCGTAACAACGATGAAAAAAAACGATTTACCGGGCTTTGCGCTAAACTGAAAAGCATTACTGAATTTAATCTTACGGAGGACAAACAATGAACAATTTTTTTAAGAAATTTCCCTCAGTATCAATATTGATTGCAGGGGCTTTATGGGGCTCAACAGGAATTTTTGTGCGGAGAATTAATGCCGCGGGACTTGATAGCTTTCAGCTTATTTTTTTCCGCAGCATCATAACCGCTGTCTGCATGTCGGCTTTTTTACTTATTAAGGACCGGCAGCAAATGAAAATCAACCCACGTGATTGGTGGTATTTTTTTGGCACCGGCATACTGAGTTTTCTGCTGTTTACCGTCTGCTATTTTTATACCATCAATAAGGCGTCTATGTCGGTTGCCGCCATACTGCTATACACTGCGCCGTTTTTTGTGATGATTATGTCCTCCATATTTTTCGGTGAAAAAATAACGGCAGCCAAAATCCTTGCTCTGATAATGGCTGCCGTGGGCTGTATTATGATTTGCGGTACGGAACACAACACCGTTCTCACACCCTCAGTCATTCTTATAGGTATTGCATCCGGCTTCTGCTATGCATTATACAGTATTTTCGGCAGGGTTGCGCTTAAAAAGTATTCCTCCGCAGCGGTAACCGCCTATACCTTTATATTTTCAAGCATAGGCAGCCTTTTCGTAGTCGATTTCAATCAGATACATTCTGTTGCGGTACAAAAACCTGATATAATAGCACTTACTGTTGTTTTTTCTGTTCTCAGTGCGGTTCTGCCATATATATTCTACACCAACGGACTGAAATATGTAGAATCCGGCAAGGCATCCATTATGGCGACCATTGAAGTTGTGGTGGCGTCACTAATTGGTTTAATAGCTTTTCATGAAACCATTTCTATTGCCGCATTCTTCGGCATAATGCTGGTATTGTCCGCAGTTGCAGTCCTGAATGTAAAAAAATCAGTTTAATACCGTTTCTATTGCCTTCTGAAGCTGAGTATCTTCGCTCAGCTCCAGCTCGGAAATGGCTTTATTAGTGTTCATCTCAACCGTTATATCCGGCTCAATCCCTATCTGATGTATACACACTCCGCTTGGCGTGTAATATTTCGCCGTTGTTATGGATATTCCGGAACCGTCGGTGAAGGGATACACCGTCTGAACTATGCCCTTTCCGTAGGTTTTTGTTCCGATTACTGTTGCCTTTTTATAATCCTTTAACGCGCCGGTCAAAATCTCCGACGCAGATGCACTTCCTCCGTTTACCAAAACCGCCATAGGCATATCGACTTCATTACTGTCTGAATTCATTGTAGTGCGCTTTCCGTGCTTATCTTCCGTATAGGTTATAATTCCTTTTGGTAAAAGCATATCCGCAATATCGCACACAACGTTTAAATCTCCTCCGGGATTATCCCTAAGGTCAATTATCAGCCTTTCCATACCGGCTGACTGAAGTGCCGACATGTGTTCACGGAATTCGTCATAAGTGCTATTTGATTTTGCCGTTCCCTTTGACTCGAATCCCGTTATCCTTACATACCCTATGTTATCGGACAGCATTTTCGATTTTACGCTGATTTTTATTATCTCACTGCGTGTTACGGTAACGTCAAACTGACCTGTTCCTTCGCGGTTCAATGTAAGCGCAACATCAGTTCCTTCCTCCCCGTTTTTCAGGTATGTAGCCGCTTCGGACAGCTGATTTGCACCGAATTGTTTTCCGTCAATTGCTGTAATAATGTCACCGGACCTTATGCCGGATTTTTCCGCCGGACTGTCCTCCATTGGCGAAACCACAACAAGGCGATCCGATTCGATATCCGCTCCTAATGTTGCTCCTATCCCTACATATGTTGACATGATATTGCTTTTATAGGAGCTGAAATCCTCTTTCGGATAGTATGCCGTATAAGGGTCGTCAATTGCGGCAGCCATTGCCATAGATGCATAGTCCGCCACCTTTTCTTCGTCTATGTCAAACAGAGAATAATTGCTCAGCATTTTTTTGACCGCCGATATTTTCCGCAGGGATCTGCCTTCATTCGTAACATAAGTAACATCACGCACAACATTTGTTGCAAGACATGTAACGAGAGCTGTTATTACTATAGTGAAAATATATCTTTTTTTGCTGTTCATTCGGAAAACCTCCACATTCTATATACTTTATCTTATGCTTTTTTTCGGATAATATTATAGGGTGATGTAATATCACCCTATCAGAATATTAATATTATAGGAATCCTGCCGGATTAACGGCACTTCCTCCCGATCTTACCTCAAAATGCAGATGGTTACCTGTAGAATTACCGGTAGAACCAACCCTCGCAATCGCCTGACCGCGTTTTACCGATTGTCCGGCGCTCACAAGAAGGCTGCTGCAATGTCCGTACAGCGTTACATACCCGCCGCCGTGATTAACAGTCACGCAATAACCGTAGCCGCTGTTCCAGCCGGAGGTCAAAACCACGCCGTCCTCAGCTGCAAGGATTGTCGTACCATACGGTGCGGAATAGTCAATGCCGCTGTGGAATTTTTTCGTATTGGTGATTGGGTGAATTCTCCACCCAAACGGCGAGGTAACTTTCGTATAGCTCGTCAATGGAAAGCCGAATTTTCCATTTCCGGAATAGGTGACGTTTTTTTGGCTCGCTGCCTTTAACGCCGCATTAATCTGCGCCTGTAGCTGCTTTTCCGCCTTTTCAGCCTCAGCCTCCTGACGTTTCAATTCATTTATATCACTGCTCAGTGCGCTTATGATTTTCTCTTTTTCCGCCTTTTTGCTTTCTATGGCACTTTGCTTACTCTCAAGGATTTGCCGTGCTTCTATCTGCTCATTTTTCTCATTTTCGACTACTTTCTTTGCCTCCGAAAGCTGAGTTATCTGTGCCTCAAAATTGTCCATCATCTCGTTATCATGCTTTAGTATTGATTCAACAACAGACAGACGCGTAAACAAATCGGATATTCCGTCTGCCTGCAAAATCAGCTCAAGATATGATGTCGTTCCGCTTTCATAAACAACCTTCATGCGTTTTTTGAGCTGTTTATCGGTCTTTTTAAGCTCATTGTCAAGGGAAGTAATTTCCTTGTTTTTTGCTGCAATGTCCGCGTTTTTTTCATCAATTACAGACTGAACCTCATCAATATCGTCCTGCAAACCGGCGATTTCAATATCAAGAGCGTCCTTCTGCGACCTTTGCGCACTTTGTTCTGCTTGCTTGGACTTTATTTCCTTTTTTGTCTGATCTACCTTTTTTTGATTTGCCGACAAATCCTCTTTAAGCTGACTTACGCTTTTAGCTGCATGTGTCGTACCCATGCATGAAAATACAATCGACAGGCATACAGCCAGGGACAGTAATTTTTTTTTCATAATAAATCTCCTAAACATGTAGATATTTTCGCATCGAGATCGCACTTCCCGAAACACCGATTAAGCATCCGAAAATCAGGAATAAAATTCCAACTATCGGTGCCACCTCCCACAAACCTACGAGCTTAAAAATGTTAAAGCTCAGTCCGTTCATGTACTTTAAAAGTGCAAAATATCCCCAAAATACTACTAAAAACGCAAACACAGCACCCAAAAAGCCAATAATAAGTCCCTCCAAAACAAAAGGTACTCTGATAAATCGGTCTGTTGCGCCTATATACTTCATTATATTGATTTCCTTGCGGCGATTGAACACCGTCAGCTTAACCGTGTTTGATATAATTACAATGGCTACAATAAGAAGTACAATCATAACCGCAATACTGAACTTTTTCATCAGGTCGGAAACAGATAAAACAATGTTAACCACGTCCTGCTTATTCACAACCTTCTCAACGTCCCGGATTTGTGACAGTGCCTCCACCGTTTCGTCTGTTTTTTCAATATCGGTCAGGATGATTTTATATGAATCGCTGAAGGGATTATCCTCGTCAAAGCCGTCCAGCAGCTCCTCCTTACCCTCAAACATATCATTTTTAGCATAAGCAAGCGTTTCCTCTTTGGTAAAGAGAGTTGCCTCCTTAACATTATCAATAGCTCTGATTTCGTTGCCGATAGCTTCGACGCGTTCTGCCGCGGTTCCGGCACTAATATAAAGCTGAACCTCGCACTGGTCCTTAATCTGATCTGTTATTGAATTTACATTTAAAGACAATATTGCGAACACGCCCAAAATAATCAGACAGCAGGCAATGGTAAACAGCGAAGCAATGCTCATCAATCCGTTTCGTGACACATTCTTTTTTGCCTCAGAGAATGAATACTTAAATTTGGACAGTTTCAACGTATTCACCCCCTAATTCGTCGCGGACAATCCTTCCGTCCTGTATTTCTATTACGCGCTTTTTCATAGCGTCAACAATATCCTTTGCATGAGTCGCCATGATAATTGTCGTTCCCATGCGGTTTATTTCCTCAAAAATCTCCATGATTTCCATAGCGGTCTTGGGATTCAGATTTCCCGTAGGCTCATCCGCAATAAGGATAAGCGGATGATTTACAAGAGCTCTTGCAAGGGCAACGCGCTGCTGTTCTCCACCGGAAAGCTGCCGGGGAAACATTTTTGCTTTATAGTTTAGTCCGACCTCGTTCAAAACTTCCGGCACTCGCTTTCTTATCTCTCTCCGTCCTGCTCCCACTACCCGCATGGCAAATTCAACATTTTCATATACTGTTCTGTCCTCTAAAAGACGGAAATCCTGGAATACCACTCCCATTTTTCTGCGCAAAAATGGTATTTCCTTATCGGGCAGCTTAGTTACGTCTATACCATCAAGATAAACCTGTCCTTCCGTGACGTTGGTTTCACGCATAATCAGCTTTGTAATGGTAGTTTTTCCTGCTCCGCTGGAACCAACCAAAAATACAAATTCACCGTTTTCTATTTTAAAACTGGCATTTTCGAGAGCAATATTTCCTGCATCTTCAAACTGCTTAGTTACATTTACAAATTCTATCATATTATCATTCTCCTAAATCAGAATGTGCGGCAAAAATACCGCACAATAGAACTATCAAATTTTCATCGGATTGGAGGTTAAATATTTATGAACCATCATGGCAACCTTAAAGACAATTGCCTGATGAAATTTTCTAAGGTCAAGTCCCGTAAGCTTGTATA
>JAQXUJ010000048.1 GCA_029219925.1 Clostridiales bacterium
AAAGATAATCGCCTGATACACTACATAGTATATTACCGCGCCAAGTACGACTCCCAGCAGGCGCACGGCAAAATTAGCCGATAGGTGACTTATGACTGCCTCACCGATGACAACGGCGGCAAGTCCGATAACAACGGCGCCTCGCCCCATATTAATATCGGTATACCCCTGATACTGGCAGAGCAGTGCGCCGGAAAGAGCTACCATTCCGTTGGAAATAGCAAGACCCACAATCTTCATAAGATTAGTATTAATGCCCTGTGCGCGGCTCATAATCGGATTGCTGCCGGTTGCGCGAACCGCACAGCCTATTTCTGTACCGAAAAACAAATACAGCAGCGCTATTGCGATAACCACAACAATGGCTAATATAACAAGGGCGGACGGAATATCCAT
Source organism: Clostridiales bacterium (assembly GCA_029219925.1). Classification (GTDB taxonomy): domain Bacteria; phylum Bacillota; class Clostridia; order UBA1381; family UBA1381; genus UBA1738. The sequence goes on from JAQXUJ010000048.1 coordinate 397, forward strand.
CTGCGACAGCATAACCGAATTGCTTCTTGCCGAAAGAGCCTGATTGGCTTTTCCGAGAATTTTCAGGTTAGCCGACCACAAAACCATCTGGGACAGGATTCCGGCAAGAATGGCCGGAATTCCCAAAAGGATATGGAGAAGTCCTGTCAGAGTTCCGGCAAGCACGCCGGCGATAATGGCGCACAACACCGCGAAATATGGATTGTATCCCGCTATCATCATCATTGTGCATACCGCGGCTCCGGTACATATGGTTCCGTCCACTGTCAGGTCGGCAATATCCAAAATTCTGAATGTTATATATACGCCGATTGCCATAACGCCCCAAATAAGTCCCTGTGCAACCGCTCCCGGCAATGCGCCGAACAATTCAACCACTTAACTCACCAGCCTTCCATTAGTCTAAAGGCTCATAGCCCTCGGGAGGTGTAATTCCCAATTCTTCGCAGATAGTCGGATTATACTGCTTTGATGCGTCTGCATATTCGATAGGCATGTCGGAAATCTTTTCCTCACCCTGCAGTACCTTTGCAGCCATTTCTCCCGTTTTATAACCAAGGTCATAGTAATCTATCGAAAGGGTAGCAACACCGCAGCCGGCACAGATACCGCTTTCACCTGTGATTACCGGAGTTTTTGATTCTCTTACGATATTACCGATTGTTTCAACGCAGGACGCAGCCGTATTGTCGGTAGGAACGTAGATAACGTCGCTGTCCGACGCTGCTTTTGTAGTAACTGCCGCAATATCGTTTGAATCAGCAAATGAGTATCGTGTGCATGTAATATTCTTTTCAGCAAGATATTCCTCAACAACCTTAACCTGATACTCGGAATTGGGCTCTGCCGAACAGTAAAGAAGTCCTACCTTTTTAGCGTCCGGGAAGAGTTCAAGAATCATGTCAGCCTGTTCGGTCAGCGGAGCAAGGTCAGATGTACCGGATACGTTGCCGCCTACGGTTCCGCTGAAATTGTCTATATTCAGCGCTACGCCGTATTCCGTAACAGATGTTCCGAGGATAGGAATTGTTGAAGTAGCGTTGTATGCAGCCTGCAATGCGGGCGTTGCGTTTGCCATAATCAGGTCAACCTTTTTTGATACGAACGAATTTACAATCGTACTGCACATTGCGCTGTCGTTAGACGCATTCTGAACATCGAATACAACCTTGTCCTCGCCCAGGGTTTTCTTAAGGGCGTCCTGGAAGCCCTGTGTAGCGGCGTCTAATGCCTCATGCTGCACCAGCTGGCAGATACCTACGTTATAAACCTCTTTCTTGCTTCCGCAGGAAGTGAGCGACATACACATTGCCGCCGCGATTGCTGCCACCGTTATGACAGCGATGATTGAACGAATTTTTTTCATTTTCTTTACCTCCATATAATATAGTAAGAATTTTTCGGTTCAAGCCGAAGACGCAGTGTTTGCTTATCCCCCCTTTTCATTTGCGAAGCTGTCAAAGTAATCAGTTCGTGCAAATCAAAGTCTATACGGAAAATAAACAAAAGACCGTATGGACTTGTGATCCATACGGTAATTACTTAACTCGCCTTCAGAAATTAAAGCAGGCTTTTGGCATAGAACCGTTTTTTGCATCACAAATCGCTTTTACATTTGTAAAATAAAAGTAAAAGTAATAATAAAATATGCCTGCAAATGAAAAACGGAGCTGTGTCATTAGTTGCTTTACTCCCTTCCAAAATTCTACAAAATATTGTATCACAGAATACTATGTTTGTCAACAGTTTTTTTCTTCCTGTTAATATATCCGTTATTTCAACATGTTATTTTCTTTAATACAGCACATCATATAATCACATTCATCACAACAACACTCTATAACTTTATTTCTCCAGTTATAATGTGTGCCATTACCCCTGCAATTTCTACCCTCATCACCAGGTGTTAATATTGTCCCTGTACCATCGATAATTAATTCTTTTT
>JAQXUJ010000049.1 GCA_029219925.1 Clostridiales bacterium
TATGCTATTTGATGAATTATTATCTCTATTTAAACAATACATAGTGTATATAGCATGTATTTCATCAAGATGATCTGTTGTTAAATGTTCTGGAATGTTAAGTACTGCATCAAAATCCTTAGAAATTGCAGTATAACACATTTTTTCATCTATATATTTTTCTGGAATATATTTTAAAGCTCTAGGATTAGCCTGTACAGCCTGTATGCACAAAGATTTTGTAATTATATTATCCGGTACATCTGAAATTGATTTTGGAATTATTTTAATAACTTCCATCCAAAATTCTACATCCATATTTTTAATCGGAATATAATAATACAAAAGTTCATTTTTTTTCAAAACATCTATACACATTCTTGTTGTTAATTTATCTTTTGGAACATGTTTTAAATCCCAATGACTTTTATTAACGGCTGCCTCACATACTTTAGCAGTCCTTTTAATTTCTGGTATTAAATTTAATGCTCTAGGTAATTTATTAACAATTTCAATACAAATTTCCTCTGTAATCAGTTCTGATTTTCCATCAGCAACCATTTTTTTAAAATATTTCCATCATAATATATGGCTGAGATTATATCTTGTTTATTGTTCAAATTATTGTCTATTTTTAATCCATTGTACATAATTATTTTTCTTCTCCTTATTTATTTTTTCTCTATAATTTGTATATGGTTTTTTAGCTATTATTTCCATATCATCTTTAGATACTACAACTGTATAAATTGCAACAACTTCATATCCTTGTTCATCATAGATATAAACTCTTTTACATTCCTGTGAATAAGGTTTTCCATGTTCTATTTCACTTGCAAAAAGCGGATAGTTACCTCTACAGTAAGGAGAAGCTGTATTTCTAATTTCATCAAAATCTGTTGCATATTTATCAGGTACATAAGAAATAGGTTCTGTATCTTTATTTAAATAATTTTTTTCATTGTTAACTATATATTCTTCCAATCTAAATTTCTTATGATAGAATTCACTTAGTACCTCATTTATATTTTCTACTTTTTCTAATTTATCATATACACTTTTATTTACTTCTATTTTTTCTTTACGAGGACCTTCTATCGTATATCTTAAATAATCTCTCCCTTCAAAATTACATATAGTTTCTTCATCTATTACTTTACACTTATATGTATCTAGATAAGCATTAAAATCTTCTGGTTTTCTACAAATTGCTCTAAGATTAGTTGGTTTGTCAGTAGTACTTTCATTATAATGTACGCTATATATATGTATATTATTCCAAGGAGTAAATCTTTTTTTTAAACTTCCCAAATCTGAAGTTTCATCCTCTGTAATTGGCTTATAAACATAATATAATTTTATACGTTTTAATCTTTCCCCCATATAAATCTCCTATATTATAAAATTTCATTAGTTATTTCTATTTTACTTCTGACATGTAATGACGTCTATATGAATTTTTCGACATATTTTGCAGGCATTGATAATCCAATTTCTAATTGTAAATAATAAAGACTGTATTTTTAGAAAATTTCATTTTATGAAAGATAAATGTCAACTGAAGATATACATTATTAAATAAAATATCTGTACAATATGGAGATGTATGTAATTACAAATTATATAACTCATATGACTTACAATATAATTAAAAACACTAAAATATATCAAGATAAGTACTTATAACTCTTTTATCTATTTATATTTATTGATGATATTTATTATAAAATAATATATAAAGTTAAAGATAGAAAATAAAACTGCTTATTTAATTTTAGGTCTTAATAAAGGTAAATTTAAATATATGAGTATGAAAAGTTAACATATTTTTAATTACATAAGAATTAAAATCAAAATAATTAAACTTAATATAGAAATTAAAAGCAAAGAAAAAAGCGCCCCATCCTCACAAGATAAGCGCTAATTTCTTAATGTTTAGATTTTTTTCTGATAATCCCAAAACAAAATAAATGTTCTAAGAATACTCAGTGTTGGTAGCACTGAGTATTTTTTATTTATATCGTTATTATATCATATTTCAATTATTTT
>JAQXUJ010000050.1 GCA_029219925.1 Clostridiales bacterium
AGTGCCTTCATAATGGCGTACTGACGGGTGCGTTGGCATACCTGCCGGCTTGTTCACGACAAGAATATCCTCATCCTCATATAAAATTTCGAGTGGAATATTGTTGGGGACAATGTTTTCCGAGGCTTCATCGGGAATGATAACCGTCATAACATCATTTGTCCTGACGGTTTTAATCACAAATTCAGGCACACCGTTAAGGAGTATGCCGCTCGTCTCCTTCAATTTTATGACAAGACGCTCTGACATTCCAAAATGATTGCGTAATACTGTTTTTATAGCGGCATTATCGTAATTTGGAGTTATTATGAAATCAAATTTGCGCATATTTTCACCTCATTTTTAAATTATACGCCCTTTGGCGGCAAAGTTCAATATTTTTTCAAAAAAAAGCTTGACAAATGCTTGTCATAGTGATATAATGAATAAAACAAATTGAAAGGATTCATTGGGATGAGCAGATTGAATACACTATTTGCATACTTTTTTGGCTTTACTTATTATTGTAAAGCCTTGTTGTGTTGCATGCGTGTAAGTTAGAGTTCATTTTAATGTATTTTGACGGAGTTTGCAGGCAACACTGCAAACTCCGTTTTTGTTTAAAAAAAGAAAGGAAGTAATGAACATGATTTTGGTACTGAAGGAAAACTACGACAAGGAGCAACTGGAGAACTTAAAGAATTGGCTGCAGAGTCAGAATATTGACATTCACATGAGCGAAGGCTCGCACACGACAATTATGGGTCTTGTGGGCGATACCTCATCACTTGACATTGATATGCTGTCGACCCTTGATATTGTGGAGCGTGCGCAGCGTATACAAGAGCCGTATAAAAACGCAAACCGAAAGTTCCATCCGGACGATACGGTTGTAACTGTTGGTGATGTAAAAATCGGAGGCGGAAATTTTGCGGTTATTGCAGGTCCGTGTTCTGTTGAGTCTGAGGAACAGCTCTGTCTGATTGCGGAAAGCGTGAAAAAATCGGGGGCAAGCATGCTCCGAGGCGGTGCGTTCAAGCCCAGAACATCTCCATACGCATTCCAGGGCTTGAGAAGTAAGGGAATCGAACTTCTTCTCGCAGCGAAAAAACGCACGGGTCTTCCTATAGTAACCGAAATTATGGATATTTCACACATTCCGCTTTTTGAAGATGTGGATGTTATACAGGTCGGCGCGCGAAATATGCAGAACTTTGAGCTTTTAAAGGAATTGGGACATCTTAATAAGCCGATTTTGCTGAAAAGAGGTCTTTCGGCAACCCTGTCAGAGCTTTTGATGAGCGCAGAGTACATCATGGCGGGCGGTAATGGGAACGTCATCCTTTGCGAACGAGGAATAAGAACCTTTGAAACTGCCACAAGGAACACCCTCGACTTATCAGCTATTCCGATGCTTCGTTCAATGACGCATCTGCCTATTGTTGTTGATCCCAGCCATGCAACGGGCATTTCCAAGCTTGTAAAGCCTATGGCGGTTGCTGCTGCTGCGGCTGGTGCAGACGGATTGATGATTGAGGTTCACAACGACCCGAAGAAGGCATTGTGCGACGGTGCCCAGTCGCTGACGTGCGAACAGTTTGACGATATGAAAAAGGCAGTAGATGCCGTTCTGCCATACGCATGCAGATGAAAATTGCTGTAATCGGATTGGGACTTATAGGAGGTTCCGTCGCTAAGGCCTTTAAAAAGTTTACCGACTGTGATATACTGGGATATGACAGGGACGAAAGGGTGCTTAATAAGGCTGTGGCTGAAAAAACAATAGACGGTCAGCTGGGAAACAGACTTCCGGAATGTGATGTCGTAATTTTGGGACTTTATCCCGAAGCGGCAATTAAATTTGTCAAGGAAAATGCCGAAAAAATTTCAAAGGATACAATTGTATCAGACGTCGGAGGAATAAAAAAACGAGTGTGTGACAGCATTTATCCTATCGCCGCAAAGCATGGATTTACTTTCATCGGTATGCATCCTATGGCGGGCATTGAAAAATCCGGCTACGATTTTTCAAGGGCGGATATGTTTTCCGGTGCATCTCTTGTGCTTACGCCGTACCCTGACACACCTGATGATAAACTGGAGCTTTTGAAAAATATTATGATACCGCTGGGATTTGGCAAAATCCAAATCTCAACTCCCGAGGAGCATGACCGGATTATAGCATATACCTCGCAGCTTGCGCACGTGGTGTCAAGTGCGTACATAAAAAGCCCTACAGCTATGAGACACAGCGGTTTTTCCGCCGGAAGCTTCCGGGATATGACAAGGGTTGCTCATCTTAACGAAACAATGTGGACGGAGCTTTTTCTGGAAAACAAAGAGTATTTATCAGAGGAAATAGATACCGTTATCAGTAATCTTTCGGATTTTTCGTCAGCCATAAAAGGCGGCAATAAAGAGAAATTGTGGGCGCTTTTGCGTGACGGAAGAGAAAAGAAGGATTTGTCGGACAGTCTTAAATGACGGAAAGGAATAAATATGAAAAAAATTCATGTAACGGCGTCAACTGAATATGATGTAATTGTATCAAAAAATCTGATTGCCAATCTCGGCGCAACGGTGCGTGAGGTCATGCAGCCGTGCAAAGCGGCGGTAATTGCCGACGATAAGGTGTTCGGATTGTACGGAAAAGAAGTGCTGAAAGCCCTTGAAAAAGAGAATTTCAATGTTTGCAGCTATAGCTTTAAGAACGGCGAACAGTCAAAAAATCTGACCGAGCTTAGCAATATACTGGAGTTCCTTGCGGAAAATCATATTACAAGAAGTGATATTGTAATTGCTGTCGGAGGCGGAGTTACCGGCGATATGGCAGGCTTTGCCGCATCGGTATATCTGCGCGGCATAAGATTTGTGCAGGTTCCCACAACCTTCCTTGCAGCTGTTGACGCATCGGTGGGAGGGAAAACCGCTGTTAATTTAAAAAGCGGCAAAAATCTTGCTGGTGCGTTTCATCAGCCATCGTTGGTAGTATGTGATACGGACACCTTTAACAGCCTGGATAAGGACACATTTTCCGACGGTATTTCCGAGGCAATAAAATGCGGCGTTTTAAAGGATAGGGAGCTGTTTAATATGATGAAGGGCGACATCAGAACGCACACCGATGATATTGTTGAGCGGTGCGTGACAATTAAGCGTGATTTGGTGTCCGAAGATGAATTTGATACCGGTGCA
>JAQXUJ010000051.1 GCA_029219925.1 Clostridiales bacterium
CCCCCAAAAGTCATACTTTTGGGGGTCGCATTACAGCATTGTATTTTGCAGGTATCAATTATAGTGTGAATTACTCCTGGGATACGGTAAGAAGGTCTTTAAATAAGCCGTCCTGCTTGCTGAGCTCATCGTAGCTCCCTGTCTGAACAATTTCACCCTTATCAAATACAAAGATTTTATCGACATTTTTAACGGTTGTCAATCGATGCGCTATCATAATTACGGTATGCGTTTTCATCAGATCCTCCATGGCGTGCTGAATATGCTTCTCCGAAACGTTATCAAGCGCCGATGTTGCCTCGTCGAAGATAAGAATATCCGGCTTGCCGAGAATAGCTCTGGCAATTGCAATACGCTGTTTCTGTCCCCCGGACAGGTTAAAGCCGTTATCGCCTACAACCGTATTCCAGCCTTTTGGCAGGTCGTTGACAAATTCATGTACACGCGCCGTTTCCATTGCCTGAATTACCTCAAGCATCGGAGCTTCCGGGCATGCCATGCGTATATTTTCGATGATACTTGCCTGGAAAATGAACGGGTCCTGGGGAACAATACCTATGTTTTTACGCAAATCATGCAGACTGTACTCCTTGATATTCCGTCCGTGCATCAAGATTTCACCGCCGTCTATTTCGTAAAGGCGCATTATAAGCTTTGTAACCGTACTTTTACCGCTCCCGCTGGAGCCGACAAGACCGAAGCTGTGATTGTACTCCATTTTGCAGTTAAGATTTTTAAATATCTGACGGTTGTCATATCCGAAGGATACGTTACGAAATTCAAGACACGGTATGTTTTTGCGCCTTGCACTTTCGCGTTCCAGATTAATGTCATGGAAATGAGCGACGTCCTCAGGAGTGGTAGTTTTTATGTTAAGAATAGCCATAATCCGGTCAAGTCCCGATTCTGCGTTAGAGCGAATGAGATTAACATTAAACCAAAGATTTATAGAATTTATAATTACGCTCATACTTGTTACAAACGCTACAAGCTCGCCGGCTGTGAGACCGCGGTAAATACATGAATATGCGCCGACAATATAAATCAGTGCCGTACCGAAATACTGAGTAAATTCCGGTTTTGCACTTTCCTTCCATTGGGTGAAGGAAAGGGATACGCCTTTGTTTTTCAGCGTATCGATATATTTTTCGAAATTGGCGTGAATATTGTCCTCAATAGCATACATTTTAATGGCGCTGCTGCCGTGAAGCATATCGTCTATGTATTTGCTTGCTTCTGATTCACTTTTTAAAAGGTCACCGGATAAGCGCCTGATGCGCTTGCGTGAAAAATGATTGAATGCGGCGGAAACAACAACAATTCCAAACATTACCAGGGTAAGCAGCCAGTCATATGACATCATGGCGCACAGCGAAATCACAAGTGCAACCGACTGGTACGGAACACTCATTGCAAACTGTGACAAGAAGTTTTTAAGGTTTGCGATAGGCGACCCCATGATATAGTTAAACAGCTCACCCGAAGATGTTTTATCGAAGAAACGCATGCACAGCGTCTGGATGTGTCGGAAAAAATCAGAGCGTATGCGGAACATGAATCCTTCAATTGCTACAAGAAGATTATGATAGCCTACAGCCCAAGATAAAATTCGTGAAGCACAAATAACAAGATAGGCTATGCAGTAAATCGCGGCTTTTTTCAGACGCATATCCGGCGGAAGAGCGTCGTTTTGGATTGCATCGTCTATAACATACTTGATAACCAGCGGAGCCAGTGCCACGGCTATACCGTTAATAACAGAGAAAATAACTGCAAGAACAAGGTTTTTCCTGTTGCTTCGGGTATATTTGAGAAGTGTTCGCCAAAAATTGGTATCCTTTTTTTTCATAATACCGCCCCCTTGATGACGTTAAATTCATTGGTATGTTACACCAATCTGAGTGTAATGTCAATAGATGTAATCCAATTGTAATATTATATTTTTACGTAAAAAAATGCTGAGAAATTTGCCGGAAAAGAGGCATAAATTGTCAAAAAAATGCTTGAAAAAAAACGGGGAATATATTATAATAGAAAAGATAAATAATAAGGAGAATTCAGAGATGTGTAATTCGGTAACAATTGAAAATGAACATATAAAAGCGGTCATAAGCGCTAAAGGTGCAGAACCGGTGAGTCTAAAAAGGGACGGCGTTGAGCAGCTTTGGTGCGGAGAACCTTCGGTATGGGGAGAACAGGCGCCAATACTATTTCCTATTTGCGGCGGACTTAAGGACGGAAAATTCCTGTTTGGCGGAAAAGAATATTTCCTCGAAAAACATGGTTTTGCGAATAAAAGCATATTCTCCATTGAAAATGCGGATGCGGACAGAGCGGTATTTTTACTTAAAGCCGATGAAAACAGCAAGAAAAAGTATCCGTTTGATTTTGAATTTCGGACAGAATATTCTCTTTTAGAGAACGGAATGAACATTGAATATTCAGTTACGAATACCGGAGCATATGATATGTATTATTCGGTGGGCGCCCATGAAGGCTATGCCTGCCCGGAAGGAATTGAGGAATATAGTATTGTTTTTGATAAAACGGAGGATTTGGTGAGCAATATTGTAGAAAACGGTCTTTTGAGTCACAAAACAATATGTATAGACAAAAATACCAACAGACTTCCACTCAAAAAGGAATACTTTACAGTGGACGCATTAGTTTTCTGCGGATTAAAATCGCGCAGATTATGGCTGGAAAAAAATTCAGGAGAAAGAAGAATCGAGGTCAGATTTGAAGACTCCGACTATCTGCTTTTATGGACAATTCCGGGTGCAAATTTTATTTGTATCGAGCCGTGGAGCGGTCTTCCGGACTTTGATGACAGCCGCTTTGATATATGTAATAAGCCGGGGATTATACGGCTTGAAGCGGGACGGACAGAAAAACGTTCACATTCGGTGATATTGTAGTGGGAGATATGTATGAAGAACAACAATAATTTCTTAAAAGGTGTTACTGACGGGCTTCCTATATGCTTCGGATATTTTTCGGTTGCGTTTGCATTTGGAATATTTGCGGTGGGCGGCGGCTTAAATATTGCAGAAACGCTTCTTATTTCTATGACAAATGTAACATCGGCGGGACAGCTGGCGGCGGTGCCGATTATAGCTTCGGGAGGGACTCTTATTGAGCTTGCGGTGTCGCAGCTCATAATCAATCTCAGATATGCACTGATGTCAATATCACTTTCGCAAAAATTAGACGGCAACGTACGAATGTTGGATAGGTTTATAGTATCCTTTGTAAATACAGATGAAGTTTTCGCCGTTGCGTCTGCGCAGAACGGGACTTTGGGCCGCAAATACCTGTACGGCTTGATTTTAACGCCGTATATCGGCTGGAGTGTGGGGACTTTAGTGGGAGCGGCAGCCGGGAATGTGCTTCCAAAAAGCGTTATAGCTGCGCTGGGAGTGGCTATTTATGCTATGTTTATAGCTATTGTAGTGCCGGAGATGAAAAGAAGCAGGAGTACAGCATTATGCGTTGCCGTATCTGTTTTGCTGAGCTGCATATTCCGATATACGCCCGGACTGAAGCTTGTCCCAAGCGGATTTGTTATCATAATATGTGCTGTTCTGGCAAGTTCATTATTTGCGGTGCTGTCACCGGTTGATTCTGTGGAGGACGAAAATGAAGGATAATTTTGCAATTTACCTAATCGTAATGGCGGGAATAACGTATTTGATAAGAATGCTGCCGCTTGTACTGGTTAAGAAAAAGATTAAAAACCGTTTTCTAATATCATTTTTACATTATATTCCTTATTCTGTTTTGAGCGTCATGACTGTTCCGGCGATATTTTACGCTGCATCAAGCATGACGGCGGCTTTAGCCGGATTTGCGGTTGCCGTGGTCGCGGCGTATTTTGAGCAGAGCTTGCTGAGAGTTGCCGCACTGTCCTGTGCAGCGGTTTTTGCGGTCGAATTGATAATTACAATAATTTAAAGACGGTGCCGCATTATGGCAGCACCGCCTGAAAGAGCCTTACTATTGATGTGAACAGAAAACAGGACATAATACCGAACAATGTGGGTATTACTAACGAAAGAAACGTCCATTTTATGCTTCCGGTTTCTTTTTTTATTGTCAGCAGCGTGGTGGTACACGGCCAATGCATAAGAGAAAAGAGCATCATATTGACTGCCGTAACCCAGGTCCAGCCGTTTTGAACCAGCAATTGCTTCAGCTGCCATAATCCTGATGCTTCGGTAATAGTTCCGCCGGACATGTATGACATAATTATGAGCGGAACTACTATTTCATTCGCCGGCGAGCCGAGAATGAAGGCGAACAGTATTGTTCCGTCCAAACCGATAACCCGCGCAAACGGGTCTAAAAAGCCGGAGCAATGCTGCAGCAGGGTCAAATCGCCAATATAAACATTTGCAAACAACCATATCACAAGCCCGGCAGGAGCTGCGACGCTTACAGCTCTGCCAAGAATAAACAGAGTTCTGTCAAGAACCGAGCGGACTAAAATATTACCGAAATCCGGGCGTCGGTACGGCGGGAGCTCCAAAGTAAATGAGGATGGATGCCCTTTAAGAACCGTTTGAGAAAGTATTTTAGACGCAGCGAAGGTCATAAAAACTCCCAAAAGAACCACGGCGGTAAGTATAAATGCGCTTGACAATGAACGCAGAATTCCCGCTCCCGAAATCACGAAAAACATGGTTATAATGGAAATCAAAGATGGAAACTTGCCGTTGCACGGTACGAAACAGTTGGTAAGTATTGCAATTAAGCGTTCTCTGGGCGAGTCGATTATCCGGCAGCCCACGATACCGGCGGCATTACAGCCGAAGCCCAGGCACATGGTAAGGGCTTGTTTTCCACAGGCGGAGCATTTTTTGAAACATTTATCCAGATTGAATGCCACACGCGGCAGGTATCCCAAATCCTCCAAAATTGTGAAAAGAGGGAAGAAGATTGCCATAGGAGGCAGCATGACTGCAATTACCCAGGTAAGCACGTGATATATCCCGAAAATCACAGGCTTATATATAATTTCGGGAAAACCGGCTCTTATACAAGCATTAAGAAGTATTTTTTCGAGCGATGTAAATGCTGTCGATAACATTTCCGAGGGAATATTTGCGCCGGAAAGGGTAATCCAGAAAACGATGCACAATAGCAGCACCATAACAGGGATTCCGGTAAGGCGGCTTGTAAGCAGCTTATCGGCTCTACGGTCAAGAACACGGTATTCGGAGTCGGAGCAGGAAACAGAGCCGACGCATATATCTTCCGCTGTGAGAACTATACAGGATACGATAATATCGCACAGACGTTCTTTTTCAATACCGTTTTCCGCCAGCAGCCTCCATGCTTCGGAAATGACTGTCTGAATATCGGCATCCGAGTTGATGTCTGTTCCAAGGTATTGGCTCATAGACTTAACGAGAGTTTCTTCTCCTTCAAGAAGCCGAAGGGCAGCCCAGCGCAGACTGATGTTTCTTCCGGCAAATTTGTCGGATAATACGGGGGTAATTATTTCAAGGGCAGCTTCAACAGGTTTTATGTAGCGTATTATAAAGGGCTGCCTATCCTCCGTCAGCACATCATGTATGCTGTCCATTAGTTTTTCAAGCCCTTCGCCTTTGCGTGCTACCGTTCCGACTACCGGGACTCCCAACCGTGAAGATAATTTTTCCAAATCTACATTTACACCGTGTTTTTTTGCTTCATCCATAAGATTTACGCATACAACCGCTTTTGACGTGATTTCAAGGGTCTGTAAAACCAGGTTCAAATTTCGTTCTATGCATGTTGCGTCACATACGATGACAGCGGCATCAGGATTACCGAAGCAAAGAAAGTCACGGGCGGTCTCTTCCTCCTGAGAGTGCGCCATAAGGGAATATGTACCGGGAAGGTCTACCATAATGTAATTCTGACCGTTATATGAACATATGCCCTGGGCGTTTGTTACCGTTTTGCCCGGCCAGTTGCCGGTGTGCTGCTTTAGTCCGGTAAGCTGATTGAAAACGCTGCTTTTGCCGACATTGGGATTGCCGGCAAGAGCAATAACTTTATCATCGGGATTGACTTTGGTGACGGAAAAGCCCATATCAGATGAGCTTATATCGCTGATACTCGTTGATGTCCCCATAAGTATCTCCCTTTTTAAACCGACACAAGAATGTTGTCGGAGTCCTCATTCCTCAGCGCAATGACAGCGCCGCGGATTAAATAAGCGATTGGGTCGCCGCCGGGACTTTTCATGATACATTCTATACGTGTTCCCTCGATTAAACCGATGTCTTGAAGCCTTCGTCTGATAGCACCGTCTGATAGAAGCCTGCCGACGGTGGCTCTGCGTCCTTCTTCAAGTTCGGTCAGAGCAAAAACATTATTCATTAAAATACACCTCATAGCAAAATTTAGTCGGGAAATTTTATTTCCTCAGTACGCCGACTGTGTATTTTGATTTTTCTTTCGGCATTCTGAGGAAATTTTATTTCCTATTTTTATAGTATGAGCACAGGTTTTATTTGTTACAATAGTACAAACTGATGGGTTGACGTTTTGTTATTGCTTGCATTTTTTGAGACGGAGTGGTATAATATATATAAAAACAGTTACATGGAGAAAAAATAATGGAGTTAAGCAGTACGGTTTTTATACAGGTTTTAATAATATTTATACTAATGTCGGTAGGATTTGCAATGAAAAAGCTGAAATTAATTACAGATGACGGCATAAAGCAGCTCACCGACATACTGCTTATGGTTGTAACTCCCTGTGTGCTTGTAAGAGCGTATCAGAAGGACTTTTCACCGGAGCTGGCTCAAAATCTTATTATCGCAGCCGTGATGTCATTTATAATCATTTCGCTGACGATAATAATAGCTACCATTATATTCAGAAAGGAAGATACTCTGAAGTATCGGGTCAGCATTTTCGGGTCGGTGTACTCAAACTGCGGCTTTATGGCAATTCCGCTGTTGTCGGCGGCAATGGGCAGTGACGGAGTGTTTTACGGTTCCGCATATCTTGCGGTTTTTACGGTTCTGTACTGGACCCATGGCATCTGTCTTTATGGAGGCAGTCTGAAGGAAATTTCAGTTAAAAGAATAATATCCAACCCGGGATTAATAGGTACAACCATTGCAATTATCCTGTTTGTCTTACGAATTAAACTGCCCTATGTTATAGGAGAGAGTATCGCTTATATAGCAGATTTAAATACGCCGCTGGCAATGCTGGTTATGGGATCATACCTCACATCATTAAATTTAAAAAAAGCTTTGTCCAACGCATCAATATATCTGGTTACCGTAATGCGTCTTGCAGCTTTTCCTCTTGTTTCTCATGCAATCTTAAAGATTTTTGGCGTTGATGAAGGTATAGGTAGGTCGATTTTAATATCTGCGTCCTGTCCGACTGCAGCCGTTGCGGCACTTCTTGCGACAAAATACCGTCTTGACGCAGTTTATGCTGCTGAAATAGTTTCAATCACTACTATATTATCAATATTAACAATACCGCTTGTTCTGCTTTTGTATTAATGTGTATACAATTATACTGAAGCAGCGGGCGTTAAAATAAAAACAATAAATTATGAAAGAGTGGTCGTTTATGGAATTGACATTGGCTTTAACAACCTTTGCGGGCGCATTTCTGGCGCTCATTTTTGCATATGTCGTAGCAAAAAGAGTTTTAAAGTTCTCGGAAGGGAACGATAAAATGAAAAAGATAGCCGGCTATATCAGAACCGGCGCAAACGCATATCTGAAGCGCCAGTATAAGGTTGTAGCGATATTTTTCATCTGTATGACTGTAGTACTTTTTGTGTTGGCGGGTCTTGGTATGGTATCGATATACGTACCCTTTGCCTTTATAACGGGAGGCTGTTACTCGGCTTTGGCAGGATTTGTCGGCATGAAAATCGCAACAAACGCAAACTCAAGAACAGCATATGCCTGTGAGGACAGCTTAAATAAAGGGCTGAAGGTTGCATTTTCGGCAGGCTCGGTTATGGGATTCACCGTAGTCGGACTTGGTCTTTTAGATATTTCGGTGTGGTTTTCGCTTTTGTATTTTGTGTTCAGGTGCGATATTCAGACGATTGCCGCAACAATGGTCACCTTCGGAATGGGCGCATCTTCAATGGCACTGTTCGCCCGTGTAGGTGGTGGTATTTTCACAAAAGCTGCTGATGTCGGTGCAGACCTTGTAGGCAAGGTTGAGGCAGGGATTCCCGAGGACGATCCGCGAAACCCTGCGGTTATAGCCGATAACGTAGGTGATAATGTGGGCGACGTTGCCGGAATGGGCGCGGATTTATACGAATCATATTTCGGGTCAATCGTGTCTGCATGCGCTCTCGGCGTTGCCGCACTGGGCGATATAAGAGCAATTGCTGCGCCGATGTTAATGGCGTTTTTGGGCATTGTTTCTTCGGTTATCGGCTCCTTCTTTGTAAAAACAGGAGAAAAGGCTGAACAAAAGGTGCTTTTGAAGGCACTGAGGCGTGGAACGAATCTCAGCGCAATTTTAGTGGCAATCGGTGCATTTCCGCTGGTATGGTTTGTGCTGGGAAAAGAAAATGTAAGTCTGTATGCGGCAATTATAGCCGGACTTTTATCCGGTGTGCTGATTGGCTTGACAACAGAATACTTTACCTCCGACAATTATAAGCCGACAAAAGAACTTGCTGCCGAGTCGGAAACAGGATCGGCAACAATTATCATTGGTGGAATGAGCCTTGGGATGCTGTCCACCGCAATACCGATTGTTATTGTTGCAGTTTGTATTTTGATTGCATATTTTATAGGAGGCCGCGGAGACGCTGCTTTGGGACTTTACGGTATCGCTCTGGCAGCGGTGGGAATGCTGTCCACTTTGGGCATAACCCTTGCATCCGATGCCTACGGACCGGTTGCGGACAATGCCGGCGGAATTGCCGAAATGTCAGGTCTTGACCCTTCTGTAAGGAATAGGACAGACGCTCTTGATTCCCTGGGAAATACAACTGCGGCTACCGGAAAAGGCTTTGCAATCGGGTCGGCGGCGCTTACTGCTCTTGCGCTGATTGCTTCATATGTTGATAAAATCAACACCGTTTCACAAACGGCAGGATATTCTATGCAGCTTGATATGAGCGTTATGAATCCGACCGTTCTTGTGGGACTTTTAATCGGCGGCTGCCTGCCCTTTGTTTTTGCTGCCCTTACAATGAAATCGGTCGGCAGAGCTGCGCAAAGTATTGTTGTTGAGGTAAGGCGCCAGTTCAAACAAATAAAGGGAATTATGACCGGGGAGCAGGAGGCGGACTACGCTGCGTGTATAGATATATGTACCCGTTCAAGCTTGAGGGAAATGGTAATGCCCACAATTATTGCCGTTGCCGTGCCTATTGTGACGGGACTTATTTTAGGGCCTAACGGCGTTATCGGAATGCTTGCAGGCGCGACGGTAACAGGATTTTTGCTGGCAATATTAATGTCAAATGCCGGCGGCGCATGGGATAATGCTAAAAAATATATTGAAAGCGGCGCTTTCGGCGGCAAGGGCAGCAGCCAGCATAAGGCGGCTGTTGTGGGGGATACAGTGGGTGAC
>JAQXUJ010000052.1 GCA_029219925.1 Clostridiales bacterium
CTTGCCCCTGTTAGAATATCTCTGCTATATTTAGTTCAATAAACTGGAATATTTTAGTTTAAAAATCTGCTTCATAATAATAGAAATTATTGCCAAGAGCTTCTACATAATACCGATTGTCTCCACCGCTTTCTTGGTATAAGTATCCATCTCCACTTTCAACAAGTTCGTCCTCTGGTCCAGCTACATCTATAGCGCACATATCGCCATCAGCGGAATAAAAGATTCCATAATAATGAGTACTAGGACCAAAACCTGCACCACCACATGAAATATCTACATACTTTTCAGAGATATATACTGACTGAACACCTCTTATGTTTTCTACGGTACTATAATCTCCGCTGTTCGCAGCCTGTAAAAAGGTCTCTTCATTATTTTGATATAGTGATATTATATCACTTTTCTCGGTAAGATTTTTGGAACATGCAGTAAATATAAAAACAAAACATACTAACACCCCAAGTAATGATATTAACTTTTTCATACAATTAATCCCCTTTATTAAACTCTTATTTTTCTCTATGTTTATTGAAAAAGCAGTAAAAGTTCTCATTTTTGACTATATTATAGCATACTTTTTCTTCCTTTTTCAATATAGATTTATCATTTCTCTTTGTTTGCAGAATAGATATTAAATCCTTAATCTGTTTGTCAGTAAGGTTTGCAAAAGCGATTTGCTTTTGAATATCATTGAAATTATAATTAAAACCAGACATAAATTATTCCCCCACAAAATGTATTTGTAAGGGAATATAATTTTTTATGTTAGGGACAATTCTATTTATGCATAATTATATTTAAAATTGTATATTTTTTGTTTACCAATACTCATATAGGACAGAGACAAAATTAAAGTCAGTGCAAAACAAAATCCACTTGCAAGTGAAGTTAACGCCATCACTTCACCTGCAAGTGGATTGCTTTATTCATAAAGAAATGGATATGGCAGATAACAAATTATCGTCAAAAGCCCTCCCGATATTGTTTGGCTTCAATAAGTTTTATTGCATAAAAACTATTCTGATAATTCTCCTGCACATTTAAACGCACATTTTGCCGAGTTTATTCGTATTATCTTTCCTCTCCATACAGACTGTCGGCATTTCCCCCGAAATAAGTATAGGCATATTCCAGCTGTCTGTCCACAATTTCCTCAAGCTTATAGAACATATTTTCCATCTTAACCTGAGTAGAAATATCGAGAACGCCGTAAGGATACAGCTCATTTTCGGCTTGGAACCTATAAACCGCAGAATACATTCCCTCATCAAATTTATCATTTATTTCGCCGGAGTAATATCCCAACAGACGCAGTCGTTCCTTTGCTGCAACGACATTCGGCGAAGTTTCTCCTGCAGCAGGCTTTGTCTTATAGTCGAACACCGAGTAACGTGTGATGTCTATTCTCCGTGTTTCATTGTCAATATACTCATCCGGTTCTATACCGTTTCCGTTAATATCCTTGCCGTTGCGGGTATAATACTTCCCTGTAGTAATCTTAAATGCGCATCCGTCCCAGATTTCGTACATCTGCTGTATTACGCCCTTGCCGTAGGTTTTGTCACCGATTAAGATTCCCACGCCGCTGTCCTGAATAGCGCTTGCCAGCACCTCCGCCGCAGACGCAGTATTTTCATTCACCAAAACTGCAAGCTTATAGTGAGCGTTTTCCTGTTTAGATGAATAAACCTCATTTTCATAAGAGTTTCTGTAAACTGTTTTTACAATATCGCCCTTGGGTACAAGAACGCCGGCTATCAAAACAGCCGCATCCAAATATCCGCCCGGATTATCACGAAGGTCAAGAATGATATTCTCCACGCCGGCACTATCAAATTCCGCTATAGCGTCGGCAAATTCGTCCGCCGTCTTTACCGCAAAGTTAGTGATTTCTATGTAGCCTATATTTCCGTCAAGAATGACGCTTCCTACAGTAGTGCCATTGACCTCTGAACGGGTTATTGAATAATCGATTTCCTTGCCGTCCCGCAGAATTGTAACCGTCACATCGGTTCCCAAGTCGCCGACCACCAAATCCTGAACCTTCTCAACGCTCTGGCCCTTAACATCAGTTCCGTCGACTCTTATGATTTTATCACCCTCCTGCATTCCGGCAGCCTCTGCTCCGCCACCTTCAACAATTTTCATTACTGTAACATAGTCGCCTACCTGCTGGATTATTACGCCAATACCATATACAATATGATTAAGGTTCTTGTTAAACAGTTCATACTCTTCCTTGGTGTAAAATTCGGTGTATTCGTCAAGACTCTGAAAACCTGCCTTGATAAGCCGGTTCATAAGCTCCGGGTTGTCCTTCATGACATTACGCAGTGCCTCTTCCATCATTGCGTCGGGATCGGCGTTTTCGTCTATGTACAGGTTCGCCGCATAATTCATTATACGCTCATACATATCATATTCGGTGCTTTCAGTTTCAGCAAAAACAGGCTTCGCAAACAGCATCAGTCCTGCCAAAACCAATGAGATAAATTTCCTTCTTTTCACGTTAATCCTCCGTTCAGCCGCTAAAGCGGCACATTTTTTTGTGGTTTAAACTTCCGCCTTATTTAACACCCATATCTTTGCCGTTTTCCATCTTAACACGGATCGTCACCTCATTCCTGGTGACCGCCCCTCCGGCAAAAAGCAGATATGTCAGTCTTAGCAGTCCGCCGCTCTCCGACAAACCGTTTTCTGCTTCCTCTGTTTTGATTTTTATACTCATTTCCCCAAAAGGTGTACGATAGTTAAAATCGGTTATTTCTCCGCATTTATACACCATAATCGTACGGAAATCGCCCATTCGCCGCATGGTGACGACATCCTGTTCAACCTTCAGCACCACACGGGAATCTCCCATTCCCATATCCCGGTGCTCCTTATAGGTTATATAGAATTTGCCGTTCTTTTCATAAAAACCGCCTTCGGATATGAATTCAATCTTATCGGACAGCCCGTCCGACTCCTGACTGCTGACCACTTTAATTGTAGCATTATTTTCAGTATTTTTAAATGTCAATGTTCTCCACCTGACCGTCGATTTTCTGTTCAAGGAACAGTCCGCCCAGTTCCGCAAACCCCGCAATATCATCACTGACATAATATTGGTACTGCTGCCGGTCATGCTCCCTTGAATGAAGCTCATTTTTGTCAAAATGCCGCTTAAGCTCCTTTGCAACCTCCGCACCTGCGTCAATCAGGGTTACTCCGCTTCCCATAAATCTGGCTATAGTATTTTTCAAGAGCGGATAATGGGTACAGCCCAGAATAAGCGTATCCACCCCTTGAGTGCGTATGTTTTCCAGATATTCACTGACAACCAGCTCCGCCACTTTGGTATCAAAATGACCGTTTTCCACCAGAGGAACAAACAGCGGACATGCCTGTGAAAAGGTGATAATATCCGGTCTTGCCTCCTTAAGCAGCTTTTCATATGAACCGCTTTTTATGGTTCCGCTTGTTCCGATAATTCCTATTTTACCGTTTTTCGTGGCATTAAGCGCTGCCGCCGCAGTAGGCTCAACCACACCTATAATCGGAATTTCATAGTCACCTCGCAGTGCGGGGAGCGCTGCGGAGCTTGCGGTTCCGCAGGCAATTACAATCAATTTTACGTCTTTACTCAGCAGAAAATTAATATCGTTTTTTGAATATTTAATAATCGTTTCTTTGGAGCGCGAGCCATATGGTACGCGCCCGGTATCTCCGAAATATATAATGCTTTCGTTCGGCAGCTCACGCATAATCTGCTTCACCGCCGTCAGACCGCCAAGGCCGGAGTCAAAAACTCCGATACTCCTGTTATCCATTACTTTACCCTTTCCAGTCCCAGCTCAATTAATTTGTCCAGAAGCTCCGAATATCCCACTCCCGCTGCATTCCAAAGCTTAGGGTACATGCTGATATTGGTAAATCCCGGCATAGTGTTAATTTCATTAAGCACCACAGAATTATCGCTGTATTTTACAAAGAAATCTACTCGAGAAAGACCCATGCCGTCGATTGCCTGAAATGCTTTCACGGCATATTCTCTTATTATTTCCCTGTTCTCCTGAGATATATCAGCCGGAATATGCAGCTCGGTGGAGTCGTCATTATATTTCGCATCAAAGTCGTA
>JAQXUJ010000053.1 GCA_029219925.1 Clostridiales bacterium
GTACATACAATCAGTGGGTAATTGATAATTTGTATGAATATGATGTTCCAGTAATTGATATGTACGATAAGATTTATAAAGGAACGTATTTGGGTGGAAACCTAACAACAGCCCTTAAAAATAAAACAAAAAATGAAAATGGCGGTGCTGTTATCTGGGGTGGCGTAAGAGATACCGAGCAGATGAAAAAGGTTGAAGATACACAAGTGTATTACAGAGGTATTGACCCCACACCGATCCGTGATTTTATTATGACAGCATACAACACGCCTACAAGAATCGGAAATGCAATCTGCCTCCCCGGTGATGTTGTTTTTGGTGCAGGCGGCGGAGTGCTGTTTATTCCTGCCCACCTTGTAGAAGAAGTTGTAGGCGGAGCTGCAAAGACGCAGGTTAAGGATATGTTTGGTTTTGAAATGATAAGTCTTAATAAATTTACAACCGCACAAATAGACAAGAACACCTGGTCAAAGGAAATGTTGGACCTGCTTCTTGAATGGATTGAAAAAGACGACAGAGCAATAGCTTACAGAGGTCTTGACTGGTCCCACGAATACGACCTTGCTATAAACGGTGATCCAAATGATACACAATCCGCTTTATAATATTTATATTGCTTCATGCTCATCCGATGGAGGTATATATCAGTATCATTTGTACGATGATGGTTCGTTGAAACTGCAAAGCTTTACCCAAATGGACAGACCTATGTACATGGTTGCTGAAAACAACAAAATGTACATCCTCCTGCGAAGCCCGTTTTCAGAAAGTAATGAAAGCGGTATGGCTACATATGATATATCCTCGGACGGAAAACTTCAAACACCTACGGGCATAATCTCAACAAAAGGAGAAGTGGCATGTCATTTGTCAGTAAATTGCAAATATGTATACTGCGCAAATTATATTTCCGGCAGTGTTATAAAAATGCCTGAAAAATTGATAAAGCACGAAGGAAAAGGCATAAATCCTATAAGACAAGAGGCACCTCATGCTCACTATGTCGGCTTTACGCCGGATAAAGAATTTGTCTGTGTGGTAGATTTGGGACTTGATACTGTATTTTTGTATAATAAAAATTTAGAACTTATAAACAAGGTACAGGTCCCGGAAGGACATGGAGCAAGACATTTGGTTTTTTCTGATGATGGAAAATATTGTTTTGTTGCAAATGAACTAAAATCTACAGTTTCTCTTCTGGAATATAAAAGCGGAGAATTAAAATATGTTGATACAGTAAGTTGTTTGCCTGAAGGATATGCAGGGGAAACAACAGCAAGTGCTATACGTTTTAATGAGAATCATATTTATGTTTCAAACCGTGGACTTGATACAATAAGTGTTTTAAAAAATCAAAACGGAAAGTTAATTTATAAAGACACATATAGTTGCAACGGCAATTTCCCGAGAGATTTTGATATTATTGGAAATTACATTATTTGCACGAATGAAAAAAGTGATAGTATCACAGTTCTTGATAAGCAGAATTTTAACGTGATACATGTAGAAAACAATATAAAATCACCGATTTGTGTAATTTCGAGGAATGCTTGATTTTCTGGTGAGAACAGTATATGTCGAAAAATGTATGTCGATTTCTAAATAAGAAAAAATAAAAGAGGAATTTAAAAATGAAAAATCTATTATTAATCGGAGATTCCATACGTATGGGATATGATAAATCCGTAAAAAAGACTTTAGAAGGAAAAGCAAATGTTATTTTCCCTGCTGATAATTGTCGTTTTGCCTCGTATCTTTTAAGACATTTTCATGAATATTTAGCTGAAGTAAAGGGCGAAGATATTGACGTAATCCATTGGAATGCAGGACTTTGGGATACTTTGAGGCTTTTTGATGAAGAACCACATACACCGATAAATGTATATACTTATTACATAGAAAGAGTATGTATCAGAATTAAGAAGATATGTCCAAATGCGCGTGTGATATTTGCAACTTCTACCAAAGTACTTTCCGAAAAGCTGAGCAAGGATTTTCCAAATTTTAATCGTTACAACGAAGACATTGAAAAATATAATAATGTGGCTGTAAAGATTGCAGAAAAGTATGGCTTTAAAATTAACGATTTATATGCTCTTTCAGCAACTCTTCCGGAAGAAGCTTATTCTGATGCGGTTCATTATTATACCCCAGCAGGAACCGAGGCATTTACAAATCAGGTTCTTTCCATTGTTGTACCAGAACTTGGTATAGATGAAGTGCTTGAATATCACGAAGAAATGTATACCGATAAACCGATTGGAATATAAAATTTTTTGGCCCTGACTCGATACGAGGATAATTGTGGAATTATCGTCTTTTATCTAAAGAGGTGTAAGATGAAAAACGGTGTATTTTCTAAAATGTATTTTTTGAAAAGATATAGCATGAAATGTTTATATTAAAAAGTAATTTAGCAAATTATAAACCGCACTGCCATGATTTTTATGAATTTGAATACTTTTTTGAAACTTGTGGAAGCTATAATTAAAATCATCCCCGTTCCTTACACGATCGGGGATGATTCATATCATTTTAAAGTATATACATATTCATTTAAGATAAATGCTTCTGCAAAGTGTTTAATATTTTCCATAGCAGAAACCCAAGCGAATTGGTCTTTTGCTTTGAGTTCCTCGGTGATACCTTGTTCAGTTGCCAAATCTTTGATTATTTTATCGACCATTTCTTTTGCATCGTTATCTCTTTCTTGTAGGTATTCAAGCCAAGTACCATTAAGTATTTTTACAGATTAGATGCAAGGTCTGTTTTCCTTGATGAATTTTGCGTGCATTCTGCTATATTTGCCGATAGTATATTTCTTTGTATCAGGTACTAAAACATTGGGAATATAATATTTTCCGACCTTTATATAAGTTCCACCGTTTTGTTCAAATATTGATTTCATTGTAGTTCCTCCAAAGTTTAATATTAGATTTTTACTACAATATTCAACCATTCCGACTGTACATAGCAAAAGCCCGTTACTCACTTCCTTATGAGTAACGGGCTTTCTCGTGCACTTTTTTTTAAAATGTTTTTTCTTCTGTGATAATCTTTTCCATTTTAGCAGCGTATTCCTCGCCCAGACCGCATTCCATATTACGTTTATATGCACACTCACTCTGTTCAATACGATTCTTCATACATTCTTCTGCCATAGCATAATCACCCATCATTAAAGCTACCGACAGTTTAGCATCCTCGCTTATAAATTTCATATTCCCGGATTTAATTTCGTTATAAATAGACTTACACGAATTCATTTTTTCAAAAAGGGAAAAGATATTTTTCAACATCTTCCAGCATATCAGAAATCGCACGTCGCATATCATTTTCATTTCTTTCATACTCATACCACAAATAGTTATCAAAAAAGTTTTTTATGTGATCTGTACCACAGGTATCTTTTGTAATCAAGTACCCATTTGTCAGCGGTAAAACCACAGACTCTATAGTTG
>JAQXUJ010000054.1 GCA_029219925.1 Clostridiales bacterium
AACATCGTGAAAAATGTCATCTTGTAAATAGGCATTAACAAATTGTGCAAAAATATGCTTGCACCTTCCTTTTATGCCCTTTCTTTTCAAATACTCAGATAACGTTTCACCTTTTTGGTATAACATATCCCAGTCTGCGTACAGTCCGTTTTCTTCGATGTCAAAATAACCGTATTCTTCCGGAACCACACCCATTTCAAATATTTTCCTGTACTTTTTGTAATTGGATATAGCTTTGGTAAATATGTATCGACATATCTCTTTCCACTGAATGTCCTTTTTTCGTGCCGCTGTAACCCAACGGTATCCTTCAGGGGCGATTGGGGTATAATCATTATACTCACAGTTGCCGACAATGAACTCGGTACATTCCTCTTTAACAAGGAACATTTCGGGCCATCGACCGCCTATGCAACAGCAATCATAGCGGGCATTGGGGTTATATACATAACCGTAACGCTTATGCTCTCGGTCATATCTTACATAGGAGAGTTCATCTCGCCCCACAAATTCCTCAAAGCTTTTATATAGCTTTTTATACGGATAATTTTGAAGTGCTGTTATCTTCTTTGCCGCCTTTGAGCGTTTTTGATGTTTAAGCTGTCCGAAACATCTTTGATATACCAATCCGCCACGAATGATAAACTTGTCGAAAAAAATAGATTTATGAGCATCGACAATCCTACCGTCCGGGAGCTTTACACAATTTACAGTCCGATTTTCGTATACCTTTTTCAGATTATCTGTAATGTCTTTAAATTTCAGATACTTTGGATTGTCTGTACTATCATTATATGGTTCAAAAAGTTCATTAACTCTCCGATACACCTCTTTCGTAAACGCATTGTTTATATCCCCACGTGTTTGGTTCAATTGTCCGGTGCTATCTTTGTCGCAATTTGTTCCGGTATCCGGTTCAACCTCCGGTATATCAATCGCTGCCAATGTTCTGTAATACATAATATTTTCCTTTCTTTTATAGGTGTTATCAGGTAACGGCAGAAATCTGCCGGCTACCTGCACCCAAGTTTTTTATACCACTGCGTCGGTTTTCTTTAAACCAAAGGCATACCGCTATATACCCTCTCCGCCTGTATTGCGTCCTTTATATAGCTGCTGTTGCCCTGAAGTCCGGCGGCAGTTTTGAACCATTCGCCGCAAAGTCTTGAAAAGCTCTGCTGCAGTGTTCTGTGTTCACTAAGCATTTTCTCAACAAACGCACCGCTGTTATCCGAATGCTCAAAGAACTGCTCCAGCAAATTTGCCGCACTCTCTCCGCTTTGAAAATCAAACCTAAAGCTTTGCACCCCGTCCGATACTTTCTTTACCGTTTTCGGCATCGGCTGTGTGAATATGCACGAGAGTTTTCTTGCAAACATAACTGCCGCCTCATTCCTGCGGTCAAAGTCCCTGACCGTCGCAAGGCTCAAAAACCACGCAATACAAAGCGACGTAAACCGCTTCTTCACGTTCTCGTTCTTGTTTTTCATCTCAATGCAAAACACCTTTATCGGGCACGTATACGAATTGACAAACAAACTCATCGCATCCGCAACAGCCCCTCCGTCCGAGACATCGGTAATTTCTAAAATTCCACTCATAATTCTCTTCCTTTCTTACGCTGCTTTCTTTTGTTTTTTCCCGTTCTTTGCTCTTGCTGTTTTTTCATCGATTGCTTTAACCGACCCGTCTGTCAGCGATGTGGTCATATATTTGTCAAACCGCGTAAACAGCAGCAAATATCCTCTTTGGGACAGTGATATTACCATTGTCCCTTCAAGACTTCGGAATATATTCCGTAGCTTATCTGCCGGATAGCAAAAGGTAAACTCACCGTCGCCTTTTAAGCGTATGCCGTCAACAAAGCATTCTGTGGAACCGACATCATTCTCGGTTGATACGCGAATACCGTCCTCTTTAAATTCCATCTTCACATATGACTTGCTGCCAATACTACTCACATCGCAGACCTCGCTGATTTTTTTCATATCCTCATACTCAAAGCTCGCATAATATGCCGGCGTTACGGTATTGAATACTTTATCGATGTTTATGTATTCGCCCGGAACGCATATGGTCTGGAATATAAAGCCGTCCTTTTTAAAGACCGCAAAATTGCCGCTCTTTCCGACCGAGAGCTCATCATCACCCGCCGCACCGGCAAGCATTGCAAAGCCCGGTCTCGGCAATATGAATGACAAGCTCCCGCCTGTTTTAAACGGAATTGAGGCACGCGACGCGGTAGTTGAACTGCAGCTTTCCGCCGCTGCTTCATTTTCCGTAATATTGATATGAATACCCTTTAAAGTATCCGTTGCGTCGCCTTTTGCGATATTCGCCGCGGTTTTTAAATACAGCTGTTTGAGTCCCTTGACTTTAACACTTTTATCCGGCATCATCATTTTCGGCTTTGGATATTCCGCAGTCGGCAGCGTCTTAATTGTATAGGTGCAGTTTGCCGACTTTAAATCCACAATCCTGTCCGACGTTTCCTCAAACAAAACCGTTTCACCGCCGAGACGTGACAGCATATTAATCAAAAACCGTGCTCCGATTACAACCTCGCCGCCGGTTTCAAGCATCGGCTTAATACTTCGCACCGCTGATGTTGTGCCGTTTGTTGCCGTCATATACAACATACCGTCATCTTCATCAGCCGTAAGCAAAAAGCCGGTCATTGACTTTATCGAATTTTCCGACGGAACCACTCGCACAATTGATTTGAGTGCGTTCAGCATTTCCTCTCTGTTTACCGTAAATTTCATTACTCTCCTCCTTAAAAACAAAAAAACGAGAATTTTGCCCTAATCGGTAAACTCTCGTTTTAACTCTGTTATTTTTTAATACTTTTCTAAAAATTCCTTTGGGGTTAATATTTCCGGTTTCTCAATCTCAACGTCCGAAAAGTCTTTATCGCCCGTCAGCAGAATATCCGCCTCGGAAATAATTGCAGAATAAAGCACCTTCTCGTCATCCTTATCCCGTATTTGGAACAAGCTATGCGATTCTATTGTTTTCGGTGTATAAATGAACTCATAAGGTAAACTCGTCAAAAATTCTTCTACTGATTTCCCCTTTTCCGGGAATTTTTTCTCAATAACCTCATGAAGTTCATCAATAACATACGAACACAACAGCATTGTATGATCTTGCGTAATCTTTTCAATTACGTCCTTCATACCTTTAAACACATACATTGAAATGAGAATATTGGTATCAAGCATTATTCTCATCGCTTATTCCTTTCCGCACGAACTTCCTTTACCAAAGCTACTACGTCATCAATCGTTTCCAAACCCAGCCTTTCTGCTTCTCCCTCAAAATCCTTTTGAATTTTTTCAAATGCAAGCAATGCCGAATTTTCAACATATATGCGACCGTCCTGCTCAAAAAAGCAAATTTTATCGCCCTCTTTAAGTTTCATCAGTTTTCTCACAGCAATAGGTATTGTTACCTGTCCTTTTGATGTAACGCGTGCCACTTCCATTATTACAGCCTCCTATCATTATTTAAATTCCTTACTTTCCTTACATTAATATTATATATTATTTCGAGAAAAATATCAAGGATTTTTAAATATTTTTTAACTTGCCATATCAAAAAGTGACATCTGACAATCCTTATAGCTTTTCAGCTCGGCATAGACTACATCTTTGTGCTGCTCGCCGCGAGCCTGTTTTGCAAGCTCTCTTGCACGCATAAGCTTTTCGTGGATTGACAAAATTCTGGTCTCGATCTTCGCAGCATCGTTCGGCGTATCTTTTACAATAGCCATCTTTTTAAATGCCTCACTCAAATCGTCAACCTCATCACGAATACCGTTTGTCAGCGTCCTCGCAAGCTGTGATGTCATATCCTCGCAGTTGCTCATCGACGCCAAGCCCTCTTCCGTGAAGTTTCCTTCAACAAGAGTTGCCGCCGCAAGCTTTGCCGCCATTAATTTCATTGCACGCTCCTGGAGTACACCCTTGTAATACAGGATATACACCTCAACACGCGGTGCGGTCTGATTTATTCGCCACGAACGTCTTGAGCTTTGGCGGAATGTGTAAAGGTTGTATCCGATATTGTAATAGATTATGGTTGTAAAGGCGTTCAGATCCAAGCCTGTTTCGACCAAGCTGCCGTTTGTAATCAGCACATCTATTCCCTCGGACAGCCTGTTTGCCACCCATTCCTCGCGTTTATCCGGACTTACGGTATTTTTCAGCACCGCCGACTTATATCCGTTTTCCGTCAATATATTCGTCAGCTTTTCCTGCGTATCAATTCCGACCCAGCTTGTGTAAATCAGCACTTTATCGCCGTTTTCTACTTTTCTGCGTACAATATCCAGCACAGCAATATCCTTTTCGTGCAGCTCGCTTATATCAGACAAATCCTTAGGCACAACCACAGGCTCTCTGCTGCCCGGATACATTATGGGGTTATTCGCATAAGGCTGATCGGGGTATGTTGTGAGAAGGCTCATAAACTTCGACATAAGCCGCATGGGATTTTTCCCCCATGACCTCATCACCCTAATATATTCACCCTCAATCCGCTCATACTCCTTTGCAATATCCTCACGCATATTGAGTGCAACCGGGATTTCCTCATATTCCGGCAGCTCTTTTCCCATATCGTTCAGCGACAAAAACACTGCACTGTCAATCAAAAACCGCGAATACACCAACGGCGACACGCCCGGTTTCTGCTTTGTACGCAATGCTTTTTTCTTTGAATTACGGCTGTTCGCGTTATATTCGCCCTCATCGGAAAGCTGATATACCGTCTCGGTAACGCCGTACTCGTTATTGAAAAACTCCGGCTTATCATACGGTTTATTATCCGCAATCATCAAATGCGACGAAATGCGGTATAGCAGATAGAACATACCCGACGAATACCCGTTAATCAGTGTCGCAGTCATACCGATAACCTTTTTTGCACAGCCGATAAGGGTTGCCATTGCATTCCCCTGTCCGCTGTCGCCCTTAAAAAGGTGCAGCTCGTCCGCGATAACACCGTCAACCTTGATATTTTCCGCAATGTATGAACTCATTGAATACCGCCTATATGCACCGGTGGTCGGAATATATCCGCTGCTTGCAATAATATTGTTCAGCTTATCGAGCACGCGAAGATCCTTCGTCTCCGTCTGATGCATCTGTGCGTGCGGTCGGTAAACAAATCCGTAATTCCCGATTTTCACCCACAGATTATGCCGTGGGTTGTAGTCCTCCGGATTTATCGGCGTCCACAGGGATTCGCCGCAATGCCGGCATTTATGGTTCAGCCTGGTTTCACGTTTGAAGAAAAACTGACTGGCATTTACCATATACTTTGTGCCGTCATCTGTCAGTTCTTCCTCTATGACACTAAAGCAGTGCGGGCATAAAAACCCTTGCCGGAGTTTTGAATATATGACTGCCGGACGGCGCATATATCCATCTCTTGCACGCTCTTTTGACATTACCATATACACGCTTTTTTTGCTGTTTTGAAAGTCCTTATACACGCGGTTTACATCATTTATCGAGTACACCACCGCCGCCTTTGTATTCGGCAGAGTTTCCTCGATTTCACGCACCCATTTTTTCGTCACGTGCGACGGTGACAGCACTATATTCAGACACTTCTCGCCCTTTTGATGTGCCGCCAGTGCGACTGCACCGATCTTCGTCTTTCCCGCTCCGCACTCGGCAATGACAATGCCTGTTTTTGCCCTGTCAAGCCGCCTTTTAAGGCTCTCCGCCACGGCAAGCTGTGCGGGATAGAGCGAATAGCCGACATTCTTTTTTATGTTTCGGTTAATCAGCTTTATCCGCTCGCAAATATCCTCCTTTGCCGGGTCGAAAAGCGGGTTGAAAATATTTCTGATTCGGTTTGCAATCGTGACGCCGTATTCTCTCAGATACTGCGTGACCGATGAGATTTTGCCGAATCCGCCCGGAACAGCTTTCGGTATCAAGATTTTGCCGCTTTTTATGCCGTCATTTATGACCTTCTCTATATCCTTTTCATCACCCCGCATATTTAGGACATAAGCATCAAACCTCGCACTTGCCGACAAAACCTCAAGCGGTATGAGGATTTTCCTTGCCAAAAGCTCAAAGATGACGTAATCACGAAATTCCGGTATCATCGGAATTGATGTCTTTTTATCAATTTCCGAAAATAACGCGTCCGGATTGTCCTCCTCACAGAAAATATATGACCTGTGCGGCAATTTCTTTTGTGCCTCCTCGGAAATCCCGCTGTTTGTTCCGATTTCATCGTCCGCTGCCATTAATGTACCCTCGGCATATACGCCATCATGCGTAATCTGCGTGCGACACTTTGAATGAACCGTGCTTAAAATGATTGTGTGTCCGTCAATT
This sequence comes from Clostridiales bacterium, assembly GCA_029219925.1. Classification (GTDB taxonomy): domain Bacteria; phylum Bacillota; class Clostridia; order UBA1381; family UBA1381; genus UBA1738. The sequence goes on from JAQXUJ010000054.1 coordinate 6,363, forward strand.
TCAGCCTCCATACAGATTTTTGCCCGCATTGCGTCTATCATACCGCGGACGCTTTCCGGGTAGCCGCCTATGCGTATCGCCGCAATTTTTCTTTCCTTGCTGCCTTCCTCCTGATAAACCAGCGTGTCTGCAAAGCATTCTATACGAATACCCCGCTCCGCATCGGTGTATACAACAGGTGCCAGCTCTTTCATCTCTCTCAATTCACATCTCCTGCTTCCTTTCTTCAGATTTTCTGTTTCCGATTACACACCCAAGGTAATCACTCCTCTCAAAGATTTTTTATCCTGCAAAGATTTTTCGCTGAAAAAGAAAAAAAGACGGTTTTCGGGCAGACGTATCCCCAAAGATACATCTTTTCCTAAAAACCGTCTTAACTGCTTACATTCTTAACTGCTTACCATCTTTACAAGGCTATTTTACAGTATTTTTTCGTCACTGTCCATTAAGGGTGACAAAATTTCATAGTGGATTTTTACTATAACGCAGCCGTTTGATAAATTGTGTTTTTCGCATTACTATGCATTTGCTTTTTCCGAGTTTTTAACCTTTGCCATTGTTGCAGACTTTGTTTTTTCATACTGTTATTAATGTTAATATTGATAATATGCCAATAGCAACCGCATTCCCGACTCTCATCATTACGGCAAATACTAAAACACGCGCTATAATATAAGTAAAAACCAGATATGGGGTTACTGATATATGTTTCTTATGTAAAAAATATATATTTTTCATTTCATATCCTCTTAAACGCCTGCATATTATTTTTTGATTTTCAGACAACCAGCATTGAAAAAAACATCATTAGCGGCTTACTCATAAGGAAGTATTAAGATGCGGCGA
>JAQXUJ010000055.1 GCA_029219925.1 Clostridiales bacterium
GCGTCTGCGATATTCCTTCAGGCTCTTATTCCGGTACTTGCGTGCAAACAGCGGCACAAGTGCCGGGCTTGCCAGCATAGACAAATCGCTTGTCAGCGTTCTTGACAGGTTATTACCCAGTCCGATGTCATACTTTTCGCCGCGTCCGTAGGCATAGCCGGATATGCGTTTTGAATTAAGCATTTCCTTATACCGTCCGAGAAATTTTGCGATATATCTCAGCTTTTGTGATCTTGCACACCGCTTTAATACCTCGCCGTTTAACTCGTTCTTACGCAATTGAGAATCTCCGTCGCCCCAGGCTATGAGCTGATACACAACATCTTCGGCTTTTTCTTCCGCCGCAATCGCTGCGTCCCTTACTGCCGTGCGAACAGCCGCGTCCCTTTTTTGCATATTGTTCTTCAGTATATTTTCATACATTTCCGCCTGCTCACGTTTTGAATTTATACGGTTTGCAAGCTCTGATGCACGCTTTTCGGCTTTCTTACGGCTATCGCCCGAAAGCTTATTTATACCGCCGACAATATCAAGCAATTTCTGGGTCAGCTGTTCTCTGTCCTTTTTTAAAGTTTCCAAAACATCATTTTTATCGTCCGGCAGAAAGCTGTCCAAATCGTCCGCAACAGACTGTATAAATTCCTCTGTTGCCGCAATGGCCGCAAGCTCTTTACCCTCGCAGATTTTCTTGACCGATATATACTTGTCATCTGACATCAGCCCGTTTAATATCCGTTTATTTACAAGCCGTGCCTGTGCCGACATATCGCGGTCATCATTAAATTTCGGATAGATACCGTATATCGACTGGAACACGTCATTTGCAAGCTCGGAAAAGCTTTCGAGCCGATTTCTGTTCTGCCGTTCAAGCTCCGGCAAACCACTGTCGATTCGCAAATCGTCATATATGACCTGTTCAATCTGCGTTGATTTTAACACTCTGTTTGTATATTCTCTCTCGCTGAAAATATCGCTTAAAAGAATATCGTCAACTGTTTTAAATGTTTTCATATGTACCCTTTCCGGGGAGGGTTGCCCCTCCCCTTATACTCGGTCAAAACGGCAAATCATCGTCGCCCGGTTCAAACTCGCCAAAGTCGGCAAAATCACTTTCCGTGTTCCCGTCCCTTTGGTTATCCGCGTTTTCGCTCTTTTTGCTCTCCGCAAAGCCAACCTCGCTCGCGTTAATGCAGAAAGAATTTATGCGTTCGCCGTCCTTTTCATAAGAATAGGTTTCAAGGTCGCCCACAAGAAAAACCAGCTTACCTTTTTCAAAGTATTTCTCCGCAAATTCAGCGGAACTGCGCCACGTTGTCACCGGTATAAAGTCCGCAGCCGGTCTGTCCTCGTCCTTTTTCTTATATCGCCTCTGCACGGCAATTCTGAAATTTGCAACCTTTACGTTGCCTGCCATTTTGATTTCGGGGTCCTTTGTAAGTCTGCCTATAAAGATACATTTGTTCAACATAATTTTACCTCTCCTTTTTTACATACCAAGACGTATTTTTTCTTCCAGCGAAATGTATGTTGTATTTGCCATACCTGCCGCTTTCCTGTTAAGCTCGTCCGTTTTTTTCTTCCCGTCGCCTATTGCCTTTGCTACACACTCGGACGTACCGCCCGTTTCCAGAGCAGTCATCGACTTGTATATCCGCACCAGCTCGGACGAGAATTTTATGTACGGCTTTAGGTTCTCGGCATCATCTTTCATTGCGTCCTCCAGTTCGGAAAAAGCCTCACCTGCCATTGTCAGAAGGCGGTCTATTTCGCTGCCTACCGGATTTTCGCAGATTTCTCTCAATATCTGTTCAACCTCGGGTATTTCCTCCGGCTTATTCCAGAAATAGTTTTTTAACACCAGCAAATCAGACGGTGCAACCTCGCCGCGTCCTTCAAGATATGCTTTAGCACGTACAATCTGGGAAAAGCTCAGAAATTTACGGTCGGATACGTGAATACCCTTTTGTCTGAGCGTACACAAAACCCGGTCCGCAAGGTCATTAACCTCGTCCGGCACTCTGATAGTTTGCACTTCCCTTTGCATTGCCTCAAGCTCGGCAAGGCTTATCGTTGCTTTTACGGTATTTGTGCCGCCGTTCTGCTTTGCCCGCAGAATTTTCAGCCGATTTTCACGTTCGCCGATATATTCGGTCAGAACCTTTAAATCAAACCTGTCATACAGCGGTTTTAAAATCGCCTGGCTGCTGTCTGCGAAATTCGGAATTTCATTCGACGCCGCAAAGAACGATATTACCGGGATAGGTACTGCCTGCCCCTCGTTTGTATAAACGTGTTCGTTTAATGCTGTGAGCAGGGAGTTTAATATTCCGTCATTTGCCTTGAAAATTTCATCAACAAAGCATATATGACTGTCCGGAATTTTACCGGCGGTTATCATTTTCGGCGTATTCGACTTTAAACTGCACAGGATTTCACGCACCGCTTCGAGCTGTTTTTCCAAAAAATGTGCAGCCTTCAGCGTTTCGGGATTTGCGTCGATTTCATAGTCTGCGTACTTTTCTTCAAGCTGCCGCAAAAGCACCGCATAGGACGTATCCTTTAAAAGCTCGTCCCTCGGCATACTGCCGGGTATAAGGCTGGACAAATCCAGCCGTCCGAACAGCTTTTCCTCATCGGTCTGCTTTGAGATAAGGTACTCAAACTGCTTTGCACCGGTAATTCTTTTTCTGAACTCGTTAATGCAAAAGCTTTTTGCCTGTCCCGTACCGCCGAGGATAAAGAGGTTCTTTTTAGCCAGCAGTGCCAGTGCAATACATTCGATAAGCTCGCCGCGTTCCGCCGCAACCGTGTTTACTTCGTCAATTACCGCCGATATTTTTTCATTATTCATCTCTGTACTTCCTTTCATTTGTTAAATTTTATAATGTCTCTTAAACGTGACAGTCCACACAGACTAAGACAGCATTGTCATCCAGTGAATTATAGAATTCATCAATCGCACTATACCACGGCTCATATGTATTCCCAACATCCTTGTTATCTTCAAAAAATTTATCAACATCGTGAAAAATGTCATCTTGTAAATAGGCATTAACAAATTGTGCAAAAATATGCTTGCACCTTCCTTTTATGCCCTTTCTTTTCAAATACTCAGATAACGTTTCACCTTTTTGGTATAACATATCCCAGTCTGCGTA
>JAQXUJ010000056.1 GCA_029219925.1 Clostridiales bacterium
GAATATAGCTGTCAAATTCGGCAGCACAGGTATCTATCATCTTATAAACCGGGAACATCTTATTCTTTTTGCGTATATCGTATATCTCATCCTCGGACATTTTCCACAAAACACCTATATACTTGTCGCAAAATCCCATTTTTTTCGCCTTATACAGAATGTCTACATCACCGACATTCTCCTCCAGCACTTTTTCAAAATCAACTATTTTCTTGATTTTGTCCAAAAAGAACATGTCTATTTGCGTTATGTTGCATATCCGTGAATGGTCTACTCCCAGCCACATCAGCTGCGCTATTGCATAAATTCTGTCGTCCGTTCCCTCTTTAATATAAGCAAACAGGTCATCCACCGACATTTTATCCTTATCGAATTTGGATTTATACAAATGACAAATGCCGATTTCCAGCGAGCGTATCGCCTTTAAAAGGCTTTCCTCAAGAGTACGTCCCACAGCCATAACCTCTCCGGTGGCCTTCATCTGGGTTGACAGCTTGTTTGATGCGGTTGTAAATTTATCAAAAGGAAACCGAGGCATCTTTGTAACAACGTAATCAAGAGTCGGTTCAAAGGACGCCGGTGTGTTTGCAATCTGTATTTCGTCAAGAGTCATGCCAACCGCTATTTTAGCAGAAACCCTTGCAATCGGATATCCGCTTGCCTTGGATGCCAGTGCCGACGAGCGGGATACACGCGGATTTACCTCTATTACATAATACTGGAAGGATTGCGGGTCAAGGGCAAACTGTACATTGCAGCCGCCTTCAATTTTTAGCGCGCGTATAATCTTGAGTGCGCTGTCACGCAGCATCTGATACTCCTTATTGGTCAGGGTTTGGCTGGGACATACCACAATAGAATCGCCCGTATGAATACCGACCGGGTCGAGATTTTCCATATTACAAACCGTTATTGCCGTATCATTTTTATCTCTGATAACCTCATATTCTATCTCTTTATATCCCTTTATGCTTTTTTCAACAAGCACCTGTGATACCGGTGAGAGCTGCAGCGCGTTCTTCATTATGTCGCACAGTTCCTCCTCATTATCGGCAAAACCGCCGCCGGTTCCGCCCAGGGTGAAGGCAGGACGCAGAACAACAGGATAGCCTATCTCAAGCGCAGCCTTTTTCCCCTCCTCGATGGAATGGGTAATAATCGACGGCAGCACAGGCTCGTCAAGCTCCTCGCACAGCTCCTTGAAAAGCTCTCTGTCCTCAGCTCTTTCGATACTTTCAACGGTCGTGCCCAAAAGCTCGACTTTACACTCGTTTAAAACGCCCTTCTTGGCAAGCTGCATAGCAAGGTTAAGTCCCGTCTGTCCTCCTATGCCCGGAACAATGGCATCCGGGCGCTCATAACGCAGGATTTTCGCCACATACTCAAGATTAAGTGGCTCCATGTAGACCTTATCAGCTACACTTTTATCGGTCATTATCGTCGCCGGGTTGGAATTAACCAATACTACCTCATAGCCTTCCTCTTTAAGCGCAAGGCATGCTTGCGTTCCGGCATAGTCAAATTCTGCTGCCTGACCGATCACAATTGGTCCGGAACCGATTACCATTACTTTTTTTAAATCATCTCTCTTAGGCATTTTCCCGCACCTCCTTCATAATATCTATAAATTTGTCGAACAGATACGCGCTGTCCTGAGGTCCGGGCGCGCTTTCCGGGTGATACTGGACAGAAAAAATTCTGTCATTTTTATTTTCTACACCCTCCACCGTATTATCAAGAAGATTCATGTGGGTTATTTCAAGAGGAGTATTTTTTACTGATTCTGCGTCCACAGCATAGCTGTGATTTTGACTCGTTATTTCAATTTTATTGTTTATAAGATTGCGCACCGGATGATTTCCGCCCCTGTGACCGAATTTCAGCTTAAAAATCTTTGCGCCGTATGCAAGGGAAATAATCTGATGCCCAAGGCATATGCCGAAAATCGGCAGCTTACCTTTAAGCTTTTTTACCGTTTCTATGACAGGTACGGCGTCTTCAGGATTTCCCGGACCATTCGATAAAAATACGCCATCGGGATTCATGAATTTTATTTCCTCTGCCGTTGTATCATACGGCACCACCGTAACATTGCAGCCTCTTTTATTAAGACTTCTTATAATATTATGCTTGATGCCACAGTCTATTGCAACAACATTGTATTTATGATTTGATGTTCTGGAATACCATTTCTTTTTGCAGCTGACGCGTGCTACCGCATCCCGGGCAATATCCCTTGATTTAAGCACCTCCATGGCGTCATCAATGCCCGTATCCGCGTCGGTTATAAGAACCTTTCTGCTGCCGAAATCGCGTATGCTCCTGGTGAGCTTTCTTGTATCAATCCCGTAAATTCCCGGAATATTGTTCTCAGAAAGAAGCTCATCCAGAGTTTTTGTATACCTGAAATTACTGGGCATGTCATTGTAGTCCCTCACGATGAGTCCGCCTATTGTAGGAGTTTTTGTTTCAAAATCATCATCTGTTATTCCATAGTTACCGATAAGGGGATAGGTCATGACGACCATCTGATATGTATATGACGGGTCGGACACAATTTCCTGATATCCCACCATCGACGTATTGAACACCAGCTCGCAGACCCTTTCACTGTTTGAACCAAAGCCATATCCGTAATACGTGTCACCGTTTTCCAAGACTAATTTTCTGTTAAAGTGTCCGTTCATGTCTATTCTCCTTTTCGATTACACACCCCTGCATATAAATGCACTACAAATCATTTTGTCGGCATACAATTTATATGCAATTTGCCCAATACTGCCGCAATTTTCTTCATATTATAATACCACTATATACTGTTTTTGTCAATACCTTATGTCCAATAAATATACTATTTTTTGTATTTTTATACATTTTCTTGTTAACATATGTATAATGAAATATATAATATGTATAATCAATGTGTTAATGCAAAATTATATTTATTTTTTACACAAAAAAACTCTTGAAAATATTCTTGTCAAGAGTTTTGAATTGTTCCGCCTCCAAGAACTACGTCGCCGTCATACAGCACGACCGCCTGACCTTTGGCAATAGCGCGCTGGGGCTTGTCAAATTCAATATGAACGCTTTTTTCTCCGGTAACGGTAATTTTAGCAGGTTCCTCCTTCTGGTTGTAGCGTATGCGCGCCTTTGCAGAAACAGTTTCCGGCGGATTATCAAAGGTAATCCAGTTAAAATCGTCTGCGTCCAGCTGTGAAGAAAACAGCTCCTCATTATCGCACAAAACGACTTCATTCTTATCAATATCTTTTGAACATACGTACATCGGCTTCGGAAGGCTCAAGCCAAGTCCCTTTCTCTGACCTATCGTATATCTTATTATTCCCTTGTGCATACCTAAAACGCTGCCATTTTTGTCAACAAAATTTCCTTTTGGATATTTTTTTCCGCTGTACTGCTCAATAAATGCCGCATAATCACCGTCCGGAACAAAGCAAATATCCTGACTGTCATGCTTTTTCGCATTAATAAATCCGTTTTTCTCCGCAATTTCACGTATATGAGGCTTGGTATAATCACCCAGAGGAAAAAGTGTATGCGCCAATTGTTCCTGAGTCATTGAGTAAAGAACATAGCTCTGGTCCTTGGACTCGTCAACAGCCTTTTTCAGCAGATAACGACCACCCTCATATGAAATTCTCGCATAGTGACCGGTTACCACATAGTCAAAATCCAGCTCCTTCATGCGGTTAAACAGCTTGTCAAACTTTAAATACCGGTTACAATCTATACAGGGATTAGGCGTTGCACCTGTTTCATACGCACATATGAATTTTTTTATTACCTTTTCGTCAAATTCATCGGTAAAATTGAAAACATAGTACGGCATGTCCAGTTTTGCCGCCACACTTCGAGCGTCCTCAATATCCTCCAGCGAGCAGCAGGTTTTTTCCTCTTTCTTCCCTATATCCTCATTATTGAACAGCTTCATTGTTGCTCCGATGCACTCATATCCGTTTTTTACGCATAGATATGCAGCCACGCTTGAATCCACGCCGCCGCTCATTGCTATTATAGCCTTTTTCATACTAATCCTCCATTCAGCAGTCTTTCAGAAGGGCATAAATTATTACCACGGAAATAATCCGGCGGTTTGACACCGCTACTTTAGAAAAGCAGACCCCCGAAAGGTCTGCTTCATCACGTTCCAAGATATGCCTTTTTCACTCTTTCATCAGCAAGCAGCTCTTTCCCCGTTCCCGACATAGTAATACTTCCCGTTTCAAGCACATATGCCATATCCGCAATTTTAAGCGCCATATTTGCATTCTGTTCTATAAGCAGAATCGTTACACCCTGCTTATGGATTTCTTTAATTATATCAAAAATACCCTGAACAACAATCGGCGCAAGTCCCAGGGACGGCTCGTCCATCATAATAAGTTTAGGTTTAGCCATAAGTGCTCTTGCAACAGCAAGCATTTGCTGCTCACCTCCGGAAAGCGTGCCGGCAAGCTGCCAGTTACGTTCCTTAAGCCGAGGAAACAAATCGTATACCATCGCAATATCATCGCTTAAATCATCTTTTCTCAGATAAGCGCCGATTTTAATATTCTCCAGAACGGTAAGGTCCGGGAAAACTCTTCTTCCTTCCGGCACAAGCGTTATTCCCGTACCCACAATTTCGTGGGTTTTCTTATGAAGAATATCTTCTCCATCGTAGGTTATTATTCCGCCGCTTGCTTCGACAATGCCGGCAATTGTACGCAGCGTCGTGCTTTTTCCCGCACCATTGGCGCCGATAAGCGTTACGATGCTGTTATCGGGTACGTCAAAGGAGATCCCTTTCACAGCCTCAATTCCGCCATAGTTTACCTTTAGATTATCAATTTTCAGCATCGTCGCTCACCCCCAAATATGCCTCTATAACCTTAGGATTATTCTGAACCTCCTGCGGAGTTCCCTCTGCAATAAGCTTTCCGAAATCAAGAACATATATTCTGTCGGAAATACCCATTACAAGGTCCATATGATGTTCAATCATGAATACCGTTAAATTAAAATCATCTTTAATTTTTCTGATAAATTCTGTCAGCTCCAAGGTTTCCTGCGGATTCATGCCTGCAGCCGGCTCATCCAGCAGAAGCAGTTTGGGTTCTGTCGCTAAAGCCCTTGCAATCTCCAGCTTTCTTTGCTGACCGTACGGCAGCGCCGTTGCCATTTCGTCCTTCACGTCAGCCAAATCAAGAATTTCCAGAAGCTTCAGAACATCTTCCCTGTTCTTTTTTTCTTCCTTAGAATTTATCTTGAAGGCTGCGGTGAATATATTGGAATGTCTGTTAAGGTGTTTTGAAATCAGCACATTTTCAAATACTGATAAATTTTTGAACAGCCGTATATTCTGAAAAGTTCTGGCTATTCCCATTTTGGTAATCACATCAGGCGTAGGCTCCATTGTATTTGTGTATTCGCCGATATGCTCACCCTTATAAAGCTTTTTCATCTTGCCCTTCGGATAATTTTCAACAATTTTCCTACCGCAAAAGCTTACACTTCCGTTGGTAGGGGCATAAACACCTGTAACAACATTAAATGCTGTTGTCTTTCCTGCTCCGTTCGGACCAATAAGCGTTACAATCTCGCCCTCATTAATATCAAGATTAAGATTATTAACCGCTACAACTCCTCCGAACTGCATTACGACATTTTCAATATGAAGTACATTACCGGGCATCATCAGACACCTCCCGTTTTTTCTTTTTCGCGGTAAAAAGCCTATGAATACCATCCCATGTTATTTCCTTGTCACCCATAATTCCTTTACGGAAAAACAGAACAACTACCATCAATACTATTGAGAAAATAACCATTCTGAAGCCGCTTCTTAAAAGCGGTACCTGAAAGCTGCCTATATATGCGGGAGAATCGAGAAACCTCAGCCACCATTCCTTTGAGAAGATTACAAGGAAGGACGCTATTATGCTTCCCGAAATACTACCCATTCCGCCTATTACCACCATCAAGAGAATGTAATAGGTTGCAGTTGCCAGGGTAAAGGTCGTGGCCGATACAGCCTTTAAATACATGGCAAGAAGCGCACCTCCGATACCGGCAAAAAATGAGCTTATAACAAAGGAAAGAAGCTTTGTCTTTGCAAGATTAATACCCATCGCCTCCGCCGCAATCTCATCGTCACGTATTGCCTTAAAGCTGCGCCCGTAGGTTGAATTCTTAATAAGTCCCATTATCGCAATACATATTATAACAACACCAAAGGTTGAATAATATGACTTGAAACTCGGAATATTATTAAGTCCGAGAGAACCGTTGGTTATGGTATTCAGCCATGAGCTTGCCACTACAATACGAACCACTTCGGCAAAGCCCAGCGTTGCAATCGCAAAGTAATCACTCTTAAGACGCAGAACGGGAGCGCCTATTAATGCTGCAAACAGGGCTGCCACCAAGCCGCTAATTATAAGAGCAACCGGAATAGGAAGTATCAGATTTTCCAGCCACGGTGCTACGCCGTAGAGATAATAAACATTCGGTCTTGCCGCAACCGGTATTGTCAGTATTGCATAGGTGTATGCTCCGAGAGTCATGAAGCCTGCCTGTCCCAGCGAAAACTGTCCTGTTACGCCGTTGAGCATATTCATCGAAACCGCTAAAAGCGCGTATATCGATGCCATTTGGAAAGTTGTCCTAAACATTGATGTTGTCGGGAGAGTTCCTGCATAAAATATGACTGCTGCAAGAACTGCAATTGCTGCCAGTGAGCAGATAGCTTTTGTAGATTTTTTCATATTTTACACCTTCTCCGAAATTTTTTCACCAAACAAGCCTGTCGGTCTGAACAAGAGAACTACTATAAGAATTACAAACGTAAACGCATCGCTGAATTCAGAAAATCTGCCTGCCTTTATAAACGTTTCGCATAGCCCTATTAAGAATCCGCCCAAAAGAGCTCCGGGAACCGAGCCGATTCCCCCAAATACCGCCGCGACAAAGCATTTAAGCCCGGGCAAGGAGCCGGCAAGAGGATATACCTGCGTTCTCGGCGTGAAATACAGTATTGAACCTATCGCAGCAAGAGCGCTTCCGATAACAAAGGTCATACTGATTACATTGTTAATTTTTATACCCATAAGCTGAGCGGTTTCAAAATCCTTAGATACGGCACGCATTGCCATACCAACCTTTGTTTTGTTCACCAACAGTACAAGACCCACTACTAATAATATTGTTAAAATCGGAGTAATAAATGTTACCAGCGATGTGGATATATTTCCGATTACTATTTTCTGACTCAAAAATCCGATTGTCGGATAGGATTTCGGCAGTGCAGAAAATAAATATGTTGCCAAATTCTGAAGCAAATACGATACACCTATTGCCGAAATCATTATGGACATTCTCGGTGCCGAACGCAGCGGCTTATATGCAAGTTTTTCCGTAAATACACCCAAAAGCACCGTCGCCAATATAACCAAAATAACCGAAACATACCACGGCAGCATTAAATCGGTCATAGCTATAATCATAAAATATCCCGCCATCATAAAAATATCGCCGTGAGCAAAATTGATAAGGCGCAGTATGCCGTACACCATTGTATATCCTATTGCAATTAGCGCATAGCTGCTGCCAATTGATATACCGTTAAGGCAGTTTTGCAAAAAAGCGTCCATTGTAATTTTTGCCTCCTATTTAACGCGGCTTTTTCCGCCGCTCTTAGTAAAGTTTTTCATTTGTGCCATACTCACACAGCACAAACACCTTTTCTGTACAAATACAATTATGTTGTTCAGATACTTTTAAAATATCGTCAGACATCATTTAAGTTTAAAACTACAGCATCTTTTCTATAAACAAAAAATCAGTCGGCGAGGCAAGAAGCAACTCGCCGACCTTGTTTTTATTCAACCGGTGTGAAGGCACCGTCTGTCTTCTGTGTGCCGATAAATTTGAACTTACCGTCTTCAATAGTCTTGATATACGCCATGTCCTTCTGAGCGTCGCCGTTTTCATCAAAGGACAGAGGACCTGTTATACCAACCGAGTCGGACTGGGTCAAAGCATCTCGTATAGCAGTTGTATCTGTTGACTGCGCCCTTTCGATAGCGTCAAGAACAACATTATATGCATCATATCCCAGTGCTGATACCGCCGCAACACCGTCTGAATTTCCGTTCAACTTCAAATTCTGCTTATCTGCGTTTAAATAAGCCTTAAAGCCCGTAACAAATTCTGCGGCTGCCGGGTCGTTTTCATCAAAGAATGTTGAGAAGGTCACTCCCTTGCAGTTGTCCGCACCGGCATTTTGGATTATTGTTTCGTTTTCCCATGTATCGCCTGCCATAATTGCACATTCAATTCCAAGCTCACGTGCCTGCTTGATTACAAGTCCCGCCGTAGCAATTGAGGACGGGCAGAAAATAACGTCCGGATTTGCAGCCTTCGCAGCCGTAAGGATAGCATTAAAGTCCGATTCGTTTGTGTTATATGTTCCTTCATATACTATATCGCCCTTAAATGCATTTTTGAAATATGATGCAAGTCCCGTTGAGTAGTCATCACCGTTCTGGCAGATAACCGCAGCCTTTTTAAAGCCTGATGTAACGCCCGCATAGTTAGCCATAACCGTGCCCTGGAACGGATCCAGGAAGCAAACTCTGAAGTACCAGTCATTGCCTGCCGTAACCTGAGGATTGGTACAGGAAACGCCTACCGCCGGGATTTGTGCGTCACGGAAGGTTGAACCTGCCGCAATGGATACGCCTGAACCGTATGAACCCAAAACCGCTTTAACGCCTGATGAAACAAGGCTCTGTGCAGCCGTTACCGCCGCCGTTTTGTCCGACTGATTATCAACCTCTACCAGCTCAATTTTATATTCTGTTCCGTCTATCGTAACAGAATCTCTCAGAGATTTTGCGTATCTTATACCCAGAACCTCCTGTACTCCGCCTCCGCCGTTTTCACCTGTAGTAGGCTCAAATACACCGATTTTAATTGTATTTCCGGTGTCAGTGCCTGCCTCATCATTAGTCTTTGTTCCGCAGCCTGAGCACACCGCTGCCAGCATTGCTGCTGAAAGAACAATTGATAATAATTTTTTCATCTGAATTTCCTCCTTATTATTTTTATCAAATGACTATATCATTATAATCTATTATAGCTTAATAATACAATATTTTTCTATAAGTTTTAATATTTTTTAATCATTTTACTACTTGTAGTTGATTTTAATGTGTCATTTAGAATAAGTGACAATAAAATATCAACTCTGCAAAGACAATAGAAACAGTAGACAGCAGTTTTATCAAAATATTTATTGAAGGGCCGGAGGTATCCTTAAACGGGTCACCCACTGTATCCCCCACAACAGCCGCCTTATGCTGGCTGCTGCCCTTGCCGCCGAAAGCGCCGCTTTCAATATATTTTTTAGCATTATCCCATGCACCGCCGGCATTTGACATTAATATTGCCAGTAAAAATCCTGTTACCGTTGCGCCTGCAAGCATTCCGATAACGCCGTTAGGTCCTAAAATAAGTCCCGTCGCAATAGGCATAACAACGGCAATAATTGTAGGCATTACCATTTCCCGCAAGCTTGAGCGGGTACATATATCTATGCACGCAGCGTAGTCTGCCTCCTGCTCCCCGGTCATAATTCCCTTTATTTGTTTGAACTGGCGCCTAACCTCAACAACAATACTTTGCGCAGCTTTGCCGACCGATTTCATTGTAAGGGCAGCAAAAATAAAGGGCAGGCAACCGCCGATTAAAAGTCCAACAAGAACGGTCGGATTCATAACGCTCATATCAAGCTGCATAGAGTATCCTGCCGTTTGTGAAACGGTGTTGATTTTATCAACATATGAAGCAATCAGCGCAAGAGCAGT